>SVRJ01000032.1 GCA_015064885.1 Oscillospiraceae bacterium | reverse complement strand
CTCTATATCCGCATCGGGGAATGCCTTTGCCGCCTGCTTTGTGAGGTTTACGAGCAGAGCGACACCGAGAGACATATTGGCAGAGAAAAAGATCGGAATATGCTTTGATGCCTCGGATATCATTTCCTTGACCGCATCTGTGTGCCCGGTCGTGGCAATAACGAGAGGAATACCTCTTTTCTCTGCATATTTGAGTATTTCGGGAGTTGCGACAGGATACGAGAAGTCTATAATAACGTCAGCCTCTCCTTCATATTCAAAAAGAGATTTCAACATATCCGGGTCGGTATTGTATTTATCTATTTTTGCGACACATTCATCGGGTGCTTCTATGAGTCTTGCGACCTCGCGGCCCATTCTTCCGCCCGCTCCGTTTATAATTATCTTCATTTCTTAACGCCTTTCATACTGCTATTAAATAATGCCTTCCGCCTTCATGAGGGCTATCATCTTCTGCTCGTTTGCCGCGTCCATTTCGGTAAGGGGAAGTCTGAGGCTGTTCTCGCAGAAGCCCATTGCCGCCATAGCTGCCTTTACGGGTATCGGGTTAACCTCGCAGAAAAGAGAGTCGATGAGGGCATGGTACTTGCACTGCAGATATGCCGCACGCTCATAATTTCCGGCAAATACTGCATCCGATATTTCTACCGTCTGCTTCGGCATTATATTGGAAAGGACCGAAATAGCACCTACGCCTCCGAGAGACATAAGAGGAACTATCTGATCGTCGTTACCCGAATAGAGGTCGAGCTTTCCTCTTACTCTCGCCATAGTATCCACTATCTTTGAAAGGTTGCCGTTAGCCTCCTTGATTCCCACGATATTTTCATGGTCGGCAAGTGCCTCGTATGTTGCGGGCTCAATATTTATCCCCGTTCTTGAAGGAACGTTATAAAGTATAACGGGAACAGAGCTGTTGTCCGCTATCTGAGTAAACATTTTTACAAGTCCCTTCTGAGTAGACTTGTTGTAGTATGGCGTAACGACGAGGACTGCGTCCGCGCCTGCCTGACACGCACAGGAGGTGAGGTCGAGAGCATATGCGGTATCGTTGGATCCGGTGCCTGCTATGACCGGAACTCTGCCTGCCGCTCTTTTTACGGCATAGGCGATGAGATCTCTGTGCTCATCGTCCGAGAGGGTAGACGCCTCACCCGTCGTGCCTGCGACGACGAGAGCATTTATTCCCTGCTCTATCTGCCAATCAATAAGTCTTCCGAAAGACTCATAGCATATTTTGTCTCCGTCAAACGGTGTGATAAGTGCTGTTGCGATCCCTTTGAAAACTGTCTTCTTCATAATAGTATTCCTTTCGTTTTTGCTTTTGCTTTTTTTGGTGCGCGAAAGCTGTGAAAAAGAAAACAGCAGTCGACACATCTCCCGGTATCGGCTGCTGATAACAGATATAACTATCCATTACATGAAATCAGGAAGCTCTCCGCATTTCTGCGACAGTTCTGCGGATCTTATTCCGCCAAACCAGCCGTACGCACGCCTGCGCCGACTTCGGCACCCTCACCTTTCACTCGGACAACGGTTTTGCGAGACCTATACGACCGAGCTACTGTTTGAGCAATGCACCTCTACCAGTTCATCATTATTTACAAAGAATGTGCTCCGCTACTGCAAAGCACATTAAAGCGATATAAGCACACAAGCGCATAATCGCTTGGTGACCCCTGGGAGAATCGAACTCCCGTTTTCGCCGTGAGAGGGCGATGTCTTAGCCGCTTGACCAAGGGGCCTTGTACTTATATATTATAACACATTTTTATTATTTTTTCAAGAGGTTTCGTGAAAGTTTTTTTAAAAAATATCCCTCGCACAAGCTCGTATTTTTGTGCAAAACGCACAAATCGGTTCTGATTGGGGGTAAAACGCCTGAGTTTTTCGGTTTTATCTCTTTTTCTTTTATCTCATCTTCGGTCTCTACAGGGTGTGTGGGAAGACTTTTTTCTTCTGAGGAAGCCTTCGCCTCCCCGAAGAGATCGGACGCCTTCTCGGGCGAGCCGAGAGCGTATGCTTCGGTGGGGAGAAGGAGAAAGGCGATATTCTTACACTGCGAGAGGTCTATCTCCTTGATCTTTGTATTTGCCGCCGTAAGCGTATCAAGGCTTTTGTTTTCCGAAAGGTCGACCGAGTCTATATCGGTATCGCTTATATTAAGATATGAAAGCTTTTTGTTCTTCTCGGTATTGATGCCGACTGTTTTCGTATGCGAAAGATCAAGATGTCTGAGTTCTTCAAGGCGCGACGTGTCGGTCTCGGTGACGTTTGTTCCTGAAAGGTCTATATATTCAAGTGAGGTGCACCACGAGAGGTCTATCCGTTCGAGTCTGCTCCCCGATAGGTCGAGATGTACGAGAGACGAGCAACCGGAAATATCCAACTCCGAAAGATCGGTATATGCAAGATCTATAACGCTCAGCCTCGCAGAAGCAAGGCTTATGCTTTCGATACGGCTTTCCCTGCCCGAAACATAAAAGAGGTCTGTATTTTTTCTAAGGTCGAGACTGCGTATTCCGGTGCGCTTTACGGAGAGAGAATGAAGCTCATTGCAAGGTGACGTATCTATCTCACTTATCTCGGTATCATCGGCATTAAGATCGTACATCATTACCGAGTGTGTAAGGTCGAGCTCTTTTATATTTGTATTTTCCACGTTCAAAAAGGCGAGTCTTGTGAGGCGAGATACGTCTATATATGATATTCCGCTTCCCGAGACGTCGAGTGAAAACAGGTTAGAAAACACCTCGATCCCCTTAACGCTTTTTATTTGCGTCTCTCCGCTTATATCTATTTCTCCGACTCTGAGGCACTCCCACTCGCTGAGCCTTCCGTCTCTGCCTCCGTCGACGTTTTGGCGTATCCAATCCGAAAAAGCTTCGCATTCAAACACGCTTCTGTCATCGAGGTAATATTTCGTGTTATCTGCAAATGCGTATACGCAAATGCAAGCAGAAATAAGCGCACACGCCGCCACCGCAGAAAAAGTCTTTATGCAGGTCTTCATTTTTTATCTCCTTTGATATTGTTTTCATGATTTTTGACACAAATATCAAGGATTATTCAAAAAGCAAAAAAAGAGCCGACTCACCATATAAGCGAGAAGGCTCTTTTTCGTATCTGATATTATTACTTTCCGAAGAATGAAATTATGTAAGCTATAACGTCAAGGAAAAGCTTTATCCCGGTAATAACGACTGCCGTAGACTGAGCAGACTGAGTTCTGTATTTATTGAGCTCACCGAAATCCACGTCTCTGAAGCGTTCGTGCTTTACCACCTCGGAGATAAATACCTGCGCTATATTGGCGGGAACGGCATAGTTCATTCCCTCGGATGCATTTCTGCCCGCCACGTGAACGCCTATGATCTCTGCCTTTGCGTTATAGTGCGGACCTCCCGAGTTACCTGCGTTGGTAGCCGCGTCTGTCATAAGGAAGGGGTGGTCTATTCCCTTGAGGTATCTTTCTCTGTCGCTTACGATACCCGAGGTGATACATATGCCCTCACCGAAGGGGTTGCCTACGATATATTCCTTCTGACCGTTTTTGACCTCGGAATAATTGCAGAATTCGTTTATATAATGCTTGGAAAAATCGCCCTCAGCCCAGAGCAGGCAAAGGTCCGCAGCTTTTCCTCTTGCGCTTCCGAGAGGCTCTCCTACAGCTACGGGGTGTGCCTTATAGGTCTTGTCTCCGATTATGACCGAAATATTCGGATAGAGGCTTCCGTCCTTCTGGCATACCGCGTGCGCATTCGTAAGGAAGAATCCCTTGCTCGAAACAAGGAATCCGGATGCCGTAGCACCTACGCTTTCGGTCGTGGCTCTTATAGTAGCGGCGGAGCCGACTACCTTTGAAAAGATCTGGTCACCGGTAAGCTCACCGTTTGCCGCGGGTGCAGCGGGCGCTCCGGAAACGGCAGAAGAAGCGGCCGGCTTCAGATCATCCTCATCATATTCACACATACAGTAAGGGCAAACGTAAAGCTTCTTCCCGTTTACTGTCTTTTCATCGCATTTAGCGCCGCACGTTTTACACGTTACTTTCATTATTTCCTCCTCGCGCAGAAAAGGTCCTGCGCCTGATATTTTTTGTTTGCACGGCACTGCCGTATCAGAGGCTTCTGTACGCCTCGTATTTTTTGATCTCGTGTGCGGATACAGACGGCTTTACGTTATTTATAGCCTTTTCTATATCGCTCATCGTAAGCTTTTGCTCGGTATCCGTATCTATGTCTCTCATAAGAGGCTCGGACTTTGCTCTGTCGCACACCTCCTCGATGTCGGCACCGCTGTAGCCCTCAAGTCTCTTTGCTACCTCGTCGATATCCACGTCATCGTCGAGCGGAACGTTTCTGAGGCGTCTTCTCACAAGATATTCTCTCGCCTCAAGGTCGGGGAGAGGAACGTATATCTTCTCCGAGAAGCGTCCGGGTCTGAGTGCGGCAGTATCCACGTTCCACGGAAGGTTAGTCGCTCCGAGGAGGAGAAGATTCTCCGCTCTGCCCTCAAATCCGTCTATATGCTGAAGGAACTCTGTGACACGTCTGTCATTGGTGGAGTCCTGTCCTCTTGCCGCAAAAAGGCTCTCGAGCTCGTCTATAAATATAACTGCGAGCTTGTCCTGCTTTGCGGTATCGAAAAGCGCCTTTATATTCTGCTCAGACTCTCCTACCCACTTACTTACTATATCCGAGCTTTTCACGCTGTAGAAGGTCGCACCGACCTCGTGCGCTATAGCCTTTGCTATCATCGTTTTTCCCGTACCCGGAGGGCCGTAGAGCAATACGCCTCCACCGCTCTTTTTACCGTACTTTTTATACTTTTCGGGATATTTTATCGGGTTTATCATTCTTACGGTTATGGCATTCTTAACGTCGTCGAGTCCTGCCACGTCATCGAAGCTTACGTCGGGGATAGGGCTTGCGTTCCAGAGCTTGCCGTCTCCCTCGCCGTCCGACGCATCAGAGCCCTTGTTCTCGTTTTTCGAATATTTCATGCTTTCCGCAAACTCAACAAGGCTTGCCGCTCTCTGAAGACTGCTCTTCTTCATAGCGCCCTTATATATCTTTGCCATTTCAAGCAGCTTCAGCGCGGCTTTGAGGTAAAGCTTCTTTGCGGCACCCTTTTTTCCTTCGTCGAGCCTTTCCTTTGCGCTTTTGAGAATATATTCGAACTCATCGTTGAGAACGCTTATCTTACTGCTGTCTATCATCTTTATCCTCCGAGGCTCAAAGCATGGAATTTATCTTCTTTGTGAGTTCTTCTATCTGCTTATCCGTCTCGTCGTCGCTGCCCGCGGGAAGCTCCTCGCCCGAATCTGCCGAGAGCTTTGCTTCTATGAGCTTTTCTATCTCATCGTCGCCTATCTCGTCCGACATAGAGCCTGTCGTCTGATCCGCGAAGGAATCTCTCGTCATATCCATAAACGCATCCAGCTTGCTCGTCTGAACGTTAGCCTTTTTCATGGCGTCGAAGAAGGTCTTCTGCACCTCGGCAAAATTCTTTCCGCTCGATATCTTGGCCATATTCTTACTGAGAACGCCCATTGCGCCGAGGAACTGCGACGTCATAAGCGAGAGGTCCTTCATCTGTGCGGTTATCTCAAAATTGAGAAGCATCTCCTGTGCGCGTCGGAGCTGTATCTCGGACATCTTGTATCCGCTTATAGCGAGCTTGACCTGAGACGGAAGATTTCTCTTCTTTGCCTCTATGGCTTTATCGAGGAATACCGACTTCTGATCCTCAAGCTTTTTGATCTGAGCGTTCATCATTTTGAGGGTATCCTTGATAAGAAGCTTTTGCTCAAACTCTTTATCTGCTTTGGATTTGAACATACATTATCCTACCTTTCTTTACGGCCTTTACGGCTTCGGATAGCTTTTTCAGCCCTGTGCCTCGCTGTCCTTCTTCTTGTCGGCTACGGGGTCGAGATCGTCCTTGCCCGCATCGAAGCTTGCGAGGATATCCTCCGTATCCTTTCCTATGCCGTAGAGCTTTTCGTTGGGCTCATAGGAGTCCTCTATCTGCTTGAAGGCGTCGTCGGCATTTGTAAGTATCTCCTCTGCCTTGAGTCTCGTTCCGAGGGCGTTGTTAAGGAATAGGGCAAGTCCCTTGCTGTCCGCGAGAAGGTCGTTCATCGAGATCGAGGAGTTGAAGAAGCTGTTCTCGTCTACCTTGAGAGCGAGCTTTTCCACGAGGCTTGCGTTATACATTGTGAACATGATACGCTGCATAATAGAGTTGACCTCCTCGCGAAGGAACTTTATTCTCTGCGCATATATCATCTTGCGCTGCTGGGATGCCTCGTTGCGTCCCTTTTCCATAAACGCGTCTATAGCGTTGAGCTTTTCTTCAAAAAGGTCGTTAAGCTCCTTGTCCTGCTCGGCAAGGCGAACCTTCATCTTGTTTATATCGTCCTTCGTTATCTTCTCAAACTTGCTCTTTCCGAGTCCGGATAAGAACTTCTTAAGTCCGTCAAAAAATCCCATTGTTAAATTCTCCTTATATTATTATTCGGAATACGTTTTTCTGTCGGGAATGAGCATCTCGACCTTTACGAGCTTTGCGTTTATCTTTTCGGTAACGTCGTCCTTCTTTACGATAGCGACCTCTATATCCGATCTGATGTCTTTAAGGATAGAGGATATCTCGCCGTCTATCTTCAGCGCACGCTTATCGGTGGTAGGGTTAAAATACTTTATGTTTCTCTGCACCTCGTTAAGACGCGCCTTTATGCTTTCATCCGAGATCGTTATCTTACCGAGACCTACCGCGATAGCATCGACCTGTCCTGCTATCTCGCTTACGCTTACGCTGTTGCTGTCTATTGCGTTTTCAAGCTTTGTCTGCTTCTTTCTCTGACGCCATTTCTTAAAAAACATATATTTTTCCTCCTTGAAGTTCTCTTTTACTTAAGCTTTCTTCCGCAGCTCTTACAGAAGGCTGCAGCGGGATCGTTCGATTCTCCGCAGGTGGGGCACACCTCACCGAACTGTACGACTCTCTCTCCGCACTTGGAGCAGAATACGTCGCCCTTCTTTATCTGATTGCCGCACTTGGTACAGAAGAGCTTACCGCCCTTTGCGTTTTCCTCTTCCTTGATGGTGTTGCGTGCATTTTCGATCTTCTGCTGATTTTCCTCTGACATGAATATCTTCTCTACGATAAGCGAGAAGAGCTTTACGCCGTACTGAGTTCTGAATTCCTCTTCAAGTCTCTCCATGATAAGCTTCTCTATCTTTTCCTTGGAAAAATCGAACATATCATATGATATCTTTTCGCTGTAGGTAACGTCGGCGAGCACGCTTCCTATCCTTGCGGTCATAAGTATTGCAAGGCGTTTTTTGAGGTCGTCGATATTAAAGGTATCTATAACACCGATAAGCTCGAGATATGCCTGTCTCGGGTTTTCGATATTCACGTCAAACGATCCGCGCACACCTGCCTCAACGACTACCTCTGTCGAGGGGTCTCTGAGTGTTATCGGCGAGGGCGTACCGAAGAGGCACTGTATCCTTACCGTCTTTGAGAGGAAGATAACGTCTACCTTTGCATCTCCGTGGATTCCGTTGGGATCTATGTAATGCTCTCCTCCGTCGAGGGTCTGTGTGAGCTTTCCGTTATTGAGAACGATAGCGGAATGTGTAGCGGGCACGATTATTCTCGTATGCTTTGACACCGAATCAAGTGTCACTCTTGTGAAGAGGTCGAGATTGCTTCCGTTGAACTCAACGACTTCCTCGCCGGGGTTCTTTTTGTTTTTTCCTATACCGAACATATTTTTTCCTTTCCGGGCTTTTTGCCCGACGCACGGGAGAGCGCGTCTTATTTTTACCTTTTTTATTATACTGTATCGCAGAAGAAAAAGCAACAGACTTACGAGATCTTTTTTATAATATTTATTTTTTCAAAGATTTCTTCGAAAAGTCCTTCTTTGTCTCTATTATACAACGCTTTTTTAAAAATGCAATAGGTTTTGAAAAATTTTTTTATATTTTTTTGTTTTTTCAAAAAAACCTCTGAAAAAGCGTCTCTGTGTCTTTATTATACAGTACTTTTTCAAAAATGCAATAGGTTTTGAAAAAATTTTTTATGTTTTTTTGTTTTTTCAAAAAAACCTCTGAAAAAGTGTCTCTACGTCTTTATTATACAGTACTTTTTTGAAAATGCAATAGGTTTTGAAAAAATTTTTTATATTTTTTTATTTTTATTTTGAACGGCTTATGAGACGTCACTTCCGTGAGAAGATGTCCTTCAGTCTGAAGCGCTTTCCCTCGTCCTTACACACTACGTAATCGTTGCGTCCGCTGTCGATGATGTCTGCGCGGTGGATCTCCTTCCATCTCGATCTGCTTCCCTCAAATATCACCTCGGAAATGCTTTCGCACTCGGAGAATATATCTCCGCCTATTATCTCAACGCTTGACGGTATAATTGCGCGTCTGAGGTCCTTACACTTTGAAAATGCGATCGCTCCTATGAATCTTACCCCCTCGGGTATCTTTATTTCCGTGAGAGAATCGCAGGATGAGAACGCCCCGTAGGCTATCGTCTCCACTCCTGCCTCAAGCTCTATAGTCTTCATCGACTTGCACTTATGGAAGGCGAGCTGACCTATAGTGTGCACGTGGGAGGGTATCCTCATTGAGGAGAGTCCGAGCGAACCGGAAAATGCCGAGTCGCCTATAGCAGTCACGCTTCCGTCATTCGGGATCACACTTCCCGAGCAGCCTGCCACCACCGTTTTTTCCGCCGTATTTATAATACAGTTTCCTTCCGAATGGAAGACGGGATTTTCCGCATCCACCGTGATCTCGGTGAGTCCGCTTCCGAAGAACGCCTCCTCACCTATAAAGGTAACGCTTTTCGGTATAAATATGCTCGTAAGGTCCTTACAATCCGAAAAGCCTCTGTCGGCTATCGCGCTGACGCTTATCGGGATCGTGTATACCGCCTCTGCGCTTACCGTTTCATTGTCGTTTGTAGCTTCGCTTCCGCTTTCTATACTGCCGGGAATAACTATACTCTCGGGGCATTTGTTCTTATCCCTGAGTCTTATACTGTACGTGCCGTCGGGGAGAAGCTCGTAGGCAAACGTTTCGTCGCCGAGATCTCCGACCGTATTATCGGGTGTAAAATAATATCCCTCGTCCATACGTGCGCTCCTTTCATTGCCTGTCTTTTATTCTTCTCTTTTATTTATTCTTTCTATTGCCGCGCGGTATTCCTCTTTGCTTGCTATATAGCGTAAGGCGGTGAGCAGTGCGTTTGCACTCATTCCCTTCGGCAGTGAAAATTCCTTTGCGACCTCATCGCGCATAAGTCGGCTGTCCTTGCCGCCCGTGAGTCCGTCAAGGTAGAGGTCGAGCTTTGTTATTCCGTCCCCCTTCTCGGGAACGCCGTCACACGTGAACGGCATAAGAAGATCTCTTATAATATCCGCACTCATTCCCTCCACACCGAGGAAGCCCTGCTTTGACGGTGCGCTCTTTCTTCTTTCCTTGCCTTTTATCTGCGGGGTGTAGAGATTTATCATTCTGTCATTGCCTATACTTTGTGATATGCGCTTTCTGATAAGCGCGCCCGCTCCGTCACTGTCGGTGAGAATTATGAGTGGGGATCTTTTTGCGAGAGCCTTTACCGTAGCCGCAGTCTCCTCGCTGCTGAAGATCCCGAATCCGTCTGTAGAGATACAGTCGGCATCAAATATATCTATTATCCTCTGCCTGTCGTACTTTCCCTCCACGATGACGGGATATTTTATCCTCGGCTTTTCACTCATTTATATCTATTCCTCTTTCAGAGATAAACGCATCGACCTCGTCAGCCGTGGGCAGAGAGGAGGAGGCACCGAGCTTTGATACTGTGAGTGCACCTACGGCATTTGCGTATTTTGCGGCTCTGCGTATATTTTTACATCTGAGGTACTCGAGAGTAAGTCCTGCGGTGAACGCGTCGCCGGCAGCGGTGGTATCTACCTTTTTTATCGGGTAGGAGGGTATCTCCTCTCCGTGTCCGTTCTCATATACAAAACAGCCTCTGCCTCCGAGCTTTATGACTACAAGCTTGGCACGTGTCATTTCGCTTAGCTTTTCTGCCGCTTTTACACACAGGTCGAAATTATCAGGAGAAATTCCCGTGAGTATCTCGCACTCTGTCTCGTTGGGAGAAAAGAGTGTAACCTTTTCAAGTGAGGAATACGGGAAGGACGGGTCGGCAGGCCCCGCGTCCATAAATATGGGTATATTTCTCTTTGCCGCCTCAAGAGCGGTGAAAAGGGTAATATCCGAATTTATCTCAAACTGCATAAACACGGCGTCCGGCTCTGTATCGAGTGCGGATATTACCTGTTCCTTTGCTATTCTGTGATTTGCCGCGGGAAAAACTATTATTCTGTTTGCGGCACTCTCCTTCTCGAGGATTATAGCGGCGAGGCCGGTCGGTGTGTCCTCACATCTTTTAATGAAGGAAACGTCTATTCCCTCTCTCTCGTAAAGAGAGATAAGCGCGTCTCCGTTGGCGTCCTTTCCGACCGCAGAGCAGAACACACTGTCAGCACCGAGCCTTGCAAATGCGAGAGCGCTGTTTGCGCCCTTTCCGCCCGGCACGTAGGAATAGCTTCCGTCTGTTATGTATGTTTCTCCGGATGCAGGCATCTTTCCCGTCTGCATTACAAAATCCATATTGGCACTGCTTACTGTGAGTATCTTCATTTTTCTGTCTCCGTTTTTAAGCTTTTATTATTGCGTAAGCTCAGAATGCGAGCAGAGTCGCGCCTTATCCCTTGCTGGGGATAAACGAGCTTATGGTAGACGCAAGGTTGGATATGGGCATAGTCTGGAGAATTACCTTTCCGGGGCCCTTTATCGACGTGAGAAAAAGCCCCTCTCCGCCAAAGATAACGTTCTTTGCGCCCTTGACCGTTCTTATCTCCATACTGCAGGTAGAGGACATTGCCGCAAGGTTACCGGTATCCACTATTATCTCCTGACCTGCCGCAAGATCATATTCGATAGCGGCACCGTCTATCTCGATGAATGCGATACCGTTTCCCGAAAGTCTCTGAAGGATAAAGCCCTCGCCTCCGAAAAGTCCGCTCGCAAATCTCTTTTGAAAATACGTGGAGAGCTGGACACTCGATTCACTCGCGAGGAATCCGCGCTTCTGCACGATAAGGTCGTTTCCGGGAGTCAGATCCACAACCCTTATCTCACCCGGAAAGCTCGACGAGAAGGCTATCATTCCCTCCCCGTGAGAGGTGAAGTGATTCTGAAAGAGGCTCTCTCCCGAGAACATTCTTCCCATCACCTTTCCGAAGCCTCCGCCTACCGTCTCCATCTGTATATTGGGAGACATCCAGCTCATAGAGCCGCTTTCGGTTATCATTTTTTCTCCGTCCGAAAGTCTGCATATTACTACCGGCATGCTGTCGCCTTTGATCTCGTATTTCATAGTTACGTCTCCTTTATGTCGTTTTGTTTTTATTTACTGTACGGTTATGCTTCCGTCGGTGCAGCGTACTGTTATTTCGGGGCAGCCGTAATTCCATGTTCCTGCCTTTTCGATAGCCTCCCACTCGGATCTTGTGCCGGTGAAGGTTATTTCTTTGAGAGCAGGACAGCCGTTGAAAGCGTTATTGCCTATTGAGGTGACGCTGTTTGGTATCGTAATGCTTTTAAGTGACTGACAATTTTCAAATGCCAACTCATCTATTGAAGTCACACTGTCGGTAATTATAACATTCACTAATGCAGTGGAAGAGAAATTCCGTTCTCTGATTCTATCAATCCCTTTCGGTAGAGTTACACTTGTAAGAGAGCTGCACGCATGAAAAGCCGCACTACCAATATAAGAAACACTGTCCGGAATAGATACACTCACAACGGCTGAACAACCGCTAAAAGCGCTATCGTCAATTAACACAACACTACCGGGGATCGTAACACTCGTGAGTGACTCGCAATAGGCAAATGTAAGTTTGCCAATAGAGGTAACACCATTCGGTATTATAACTTCCGCAAGTAATTTACAATCTAAAAAAGCATGAGCCCCAATAGAGACAACACTATTCGGAATTGTAAGGTTTGTGAGTGATTTGCATCCACTAAATGCTCCATCGCCAATAGAGGTAACACTATTCGGTATTATAACGTTTATAAGTGATTCGCACCCGGAAAACGCCGCCTCACCAATCGATGTAATGCCATCAGGCATAGCAACGCTCTTGAGCGATTTACACTCATAAAACAAGTATCCCGAAACAGATGTAATACCGTTAGGTAAAGTAACACTTTCAATATATTTGTTTTCTTTAAACGTATCAGCTGATATAAATGTCACCTTATATCCATCAATATATTCCGGAACATAAACATCTTTATCAACGCAATTACCGATTCCATTCACCGAACAAGTAACTCCATCACCATTAACCGTATAGGAAAGCCCCAAAGATCCTGTCGCGGGAATATCCTCTTCGATCAGCACTGTGTTGCAAACGGTACAGCTTTGGCGTCTTGATCCTTTTTCAAATTTGGTAGGTGCTTTGAGAGTAACCCATTCTCCGGGCTTATGTCCTGCGGGAACCGTCTCTTGCTTGACTATTACCGTGTTACACACCGAGCAATGCTTTCCCTCGGTAAGCCCTGTCTGCGTACAGGTAGCTTCTACCGCTTTGTCTATCACCTCGGTGTGGCCTTTTGCGGGAAGAACTGTCTGTTCTTTGAGAATTTCTCCGCATTTTGCGCATTTCTCACCGTCGGAAAGTCCGCTGTCGGTACAAGTTGCGGCTTTTCCCGGTATTGTCTGAGTAGCGGTATGCGCGCATTCGGCATCTCTTACAGATCCGCACACGTTACAGCTTTCGTCATACTTGTCGTCATACGTATGGGCTTTTACAGGTATCTCTGTCCGGCTCTCTAAAACGAAGCCGCACACCGAGCAGTGCTTTCCCTCGGTAAGTCCTGTCTGCGTACAGGTCGCTTCTACCGCTTTATCGGTAACTGCGGTATGGCCTATCGGCGAAAGCCTTTCGGTTTCGGTATTTCCGCACGAGCAGACTCTTTCCTTCCTTCCCTCAGCCGTACAGGTTGCGGGTTTTGTTATCTCCCATGCCCCGAAGGAGTGGACGTGTTCGGTGGTAACGCTTGGTGTTGTGGTTACACCCGGCGTGGTGGTTGCATCCGGTGTGGTGGTTGCGCTTGGTGTGGTGGTTGCGCTTGGTGTGGTGGTTGCACCCGGTGTGGTGGTTGCACCCGGTGTTGTGGTTATGCTTGATGAGGTCGTTACGTTCTGATCTGTTATTATCTCGCTTACGTCGGGGTCCTGAGGTCGGTCCGGGTCCTTCTTCGGGCATGCTCTGAGTCCGAGGAGGATAGCTATAATAACGGCAACGGCACCGACTATGCCTACGATCGGTTTTAATGCGCCTTTTTTCGTTTCGGTCTTTTTTGCCGGTGCGGATACGGGTGTTTCGGTCGGGAAGGGCAACACTGCCGCGGCATCGTCGTTTTTATATATTCTGTCGACTACCTCTGCGGGTGAGCATGCGTATTCAAGTCCCGAGAAGAACTCCTTCAGCATTTTTTCAGCATACTGCTGGGAGGGATTATCGTCAACACGAAATTCTATCCTGTGCTTTTTATAGCAATCGGGGATAGAAGCATATTCCTTTTGTCTGTACTCGGGGGGCGTATTTTGCAGATCCTTATTTTTTATGTATTTAAGCTCGGAAGAAAGTGCGTCGCACTCCATGTTTCGCGAATTCACCGATGAAACAAAGACGACCCATCTGCAGCTATCCATAGCCTCGTGAAGTGCCTTTTCATAATTCTGTACGGCGCCTCTTCCGTGTCTGAGATTACGAGCCGCTACAAAGCAATCGAGTCCGTTCGATTCCATGTACTCGACAAGCTCTTCGACCTTCTTCATATCCTTGCTCGAATATGCAATAAAGGCGTCTCTCGGGGCAGACGTTTCATAGATTCCGGCATAGACCTTTTCCGCTTCCTCGGATATTCTTGTGGAAAGCTCCTCGAATTTGGCTATATCCTTAGCCTTATAGGTCCTTTCGACAAGATCCTGCAGAGGCAGAACGTATTCCGAGCGCAAGGATCTCAGCATATGTCCGACGATACCGTCTATATAGATCTCCTGCTTCTCTGTATCTATATTGCTTATAGCCTTACAGATCTCTTTAGGTGAAGCACTGTTTGCAATGTAATAGAAATCCGCCATGAAATCGTCGGGAAGATATTTTTTTATCTCCGTACATATACGTACGATCTCATTACTGTCGGTATAGCTTGCGTTTATCGCATCATACAGATTTCGTCTGAGATTTGACACTGTATCGAGCTTGAATTCATCGAGAAGCTCTTTGAGCATCTCGGCATTCGCTTTTGCCTCTTCGTCGAGGTAGACGTTGCGGCAATACGTGCATTCAAAGCTTCCGTCCTGCCTCTGCTCGAGTGCGCCTCCGCAGGTACGGCAAATATACATCTTCATTTTTCTTTCCTTTTAGACTTTTATTTATTTGTCACTTATTTATTTCCACCACCGCAAAGCCGTACGGGGGGAGAGATGATATTTCGGTATTTTCTTTATTATACAGGTCGTAGCCCTTATAGGTCTTACCGAGCTTTACATTTCGCGGTGAGGCGTTTATGGCGACTACTGCGCGTTTTTCGTCATTTTTACGTTCGAATACGAGAAGTCCTCCCTTTGCACAAAGGACGGCAAAGTCTCCGTCGGTGAAGACTCTGTCCTCTCTCAGCGCGCCGAGCCGTTTGTAGTGCTCGGTAAGGTCCTTATTCTCTCTGCCCCACGGGAAGGGTCTGCGGCAGAAGGGGTCGTGGAGACCTTCCATCTCGGCTTCGTCTCCGTAATAGAGGCAGGGAAAGCCGTATACGGTATACTGCAGCGTTGAGAGTGCTTTGAGTCTTTCGAGGGCTTCTTCCTTCGCCTCGGGGGAAAGTCGAAAGTTATCCGCCTTCACGTTATCTGTAAGCGTACAGTCGGCATTACCGAGGACGGTAAGTATTCTTTCGGTATCGTGTGTGCCTATGATATTCATAAGGCTATGGCAGACCTCTCTCGGGTAGGTAGCCCAGAGGGCTTTGAGAGTATCTGCTATTATCTCGCTGTCCGCATATTTGAAGAATTCTATTGCGGACGCGCGGAAGGGGTAGTTCATCACGCTGTCAAGCTGTCTGCCTTCAAAGTAGTGTCTTCTGTCACCGTAGGATTCCTTGAGAACGGCATTTTCCCACACCTCACCGATAAGTGCGGCATTTTTCGAGTATTTTCGCAGCTCTGAGCGAAATTCATAGAGGAATTCATCGCAAAGCTCGTCGGCGACGTCAAGCCGAAATCCCCCTATACCCATTTCCATATATTTTTTGCAGACCTTCTGTGTTATAAAGTCTCTGCATTTTTTATTTTTAAGCTTAAGTCTCGGAAGTATAGGTATTCCCCACCAGGATTCATAATCCGAGGGGTACTCTCTGAAGTTGAACCAGTCGTAATATTCGGACTCCTTTGAGTTATACGCTCCGAGAGAGCGGTATTTTTCCTTCTTATTAAAATATATACTGTCATCGCCCGTATGATTGAAGACTCCGTCGAGTATTATTGAGATATTCTTCTCACGGGCTTTTTCTATAAGCTCTTTAAGCGCTTCGTCGCCTCCGAAGCCTTCATCGACACGCAGATAGTCCCCCGTATCGTATTTATGATTAGAGTACGCCTTGAATATCGGGGAGAGGTATATCACCGACACTCCGAGCGAGGCGAGGTAATCGAGCTTTTCGGTCACTCCGTACAGGCTTCCGCCGAAAAACTGATTGTTTCTGACAAAGCCGCCCTTGGTCTTGGCGTACTGCATTTTTCCGTTGTGCCAATCCTCCTCATAAACGGCGTCATTCCGTCTTGGGAGGTCGAAGCTTTCGCTCTTATTGAATCTGTCCACGAATACGTGGTACATCATCCTTTCGCGCTTCATGGGGATATAGTCCGCATCGTATATGAGCAGGCTGAATCTCCCCTCGGATCTGCTTCTGAAGGTATAGTCGTAATTGTTCTCGGTATACGAAAAAAGTGTTTCAAGTCCGCGCAGGATAAGTATCTCGTAAAAGTAAAGTCCGGTACCGAGCGATATCTCCGCAGAATATATCTCCCCATCGATCTCGCTCCTCTCACACGAAAGGACTATATCCTCCTCGTTTTCACACTTGTCCTTTACTATACGAAGCACCGCGCCCGACGCTCCGAGAGTACGGGGAAGCGTAAGAGCAAACAGTATTTTTTCATCCGACCGAAACGCTCCGCAGTCGGACATTTCGAGCCCTCTTACGGTCTTTGTTATTTTTACGCCGTCGTAGCTTTCGTTTTTTCTGTTCGCTTGTAAGATCATATACGCTTCCCCACGTGTCAGTTAATTATTTTTTGATTCCGTCAACAGGCTTGAGCTTCCAGATCCTGTCGGCGTATTCTCTTATACTTCTGTCTGCGGCAAAATGTCCTGCTGCAGCTATATTCTTGAGGGACATCTTATTCCAGAGGTCCTTATCCGCATACTTCTCGGTAAGAGAAAGGTGTGCAAGTCTGTACGACTCAAAATCGGCAAGGCACATATACGGGTCTGCTATTCCGTAGCCTGCGAGCAGGTAGCCCGCGATATCCGAGAAGGACTCACCGTTAAAGCCGATATTGAGAGAATCGACTACTCTGCGGAGTATTGCGTTATCTCCGTAGAAGAGTACGGAACGGTATCCGCTAAGCCAGAGGGCTTCTACCTCTTTTGCGTTAAGTCCGAAGATAGAGATATTCTCTTCTCCGACAGCGTCGAGCATCTCTACGTTCGCTCCGTCGAGAGTTCCGATGGTCATAGCACCGTTTATCATAAGCTTCATGCAGCCGGTTCCGCTTGCTTCCTTACCGGCAAGAGAGATCTGCTCGCTTATCTCGGCAGAGGGGATAAGCTTTTCCGCAAGGCTTACGTTATAGTCCTCGAGGAACACGACGCGGAGCTTTTCTCTGATGACGGGATCCTTTTCTATCTCCTCGCTAAGGCAGCAGATGAGCTTGATTATTCTCTTTGCCATATCGTATCCGGGAGCCGCCTTAGCACCGAAGAGGAAGGTCATCGGCTGCATCTGAAAATTCGGGTTATCCTTGAGTCTGATATAAAGAGAGATGATATTGAGTGCATTGAGGAGCTGTCTCTTATACTCGTGGAGTCTCTTTATCTGTACGTCGAATACAGAGTTCGGGTCTATCCTTCTTCCCGTGATCCTGTTATAATAGTTAGCAAACGCTACCTTATTATTATATTTTATCTCACCGAGTCTGTCGAGCACAGTTTTATCGTCCGCAAACTTGATAAACTCGGAGAGAGTCTTCGGGTCCTTTCTGTACTGGGTGCCTATGCATTCGTCAAGAAGTCCTGCGAGCTGAGGATTCGAGAAGCAGAGCCAGCGGCGGTGAGCGATACCGTTCGTTACGTTATCGAAGCGGTTGTGGTACATATGGTAGAAGTCCTTAAAGACTGTATCCACGAGTATCTGGGAGTGAAGCTTTGATACTCCGTTTACGGTGTGGGATGCGATGACCGAAAGGTTCGCCATCTTTATCTGACCGTAGCTGATGATGCTCATATTCGATATTCTGTTCCAGTTGCCGGGGAAGGCTTCCCAAGCCTGCTTGCAGAATCTCTCGTTGATCTCCTTGAGGATCATATAGATTCTCGGGAGTCTGAATCTGAAGAGGTCCTCCTGCCAGGTTTCGAGTGCTTCGGGCATTACGGTGTGGTTCGTATAGGAGACCGTTCTTGTAACGATATCCCAAGCTGTATCCCAATCAAGGGTATAATCGTCTATAAGTATACGCATAAGCTCGGGGATACAAAGTGCGGGGTGAGTATCGTTGATATGAATCGATACCTTATCGGGAAGGGTGTCTATTCTTCCGTAGACCGCCATATGGTCTCTTACTATGCTCTGAGTCGAGGCAGACGCGAGGAAGTACTGCTGTGAAAGTCTGAGCAGCTTTCCTTCAATATGGTTATCCGAGGGATAGAGGCTCTTTGTGAGTATCTCGGCATTGGTGCTCTTTTCAAGTGCCTTTGTATACTGCCCCTGTGTAAAGAGTCCCATATTGAAGTGGTGTATATCTCTCGCCTTCCAGAGTCTGAGCTGGTTTACGGCTGCGCAGTCGTAGCCCGAGATCATCATATCGTAGGGAACCGCTTCTATCTCCTCGCAGTCCTCGTACGTGATCTCGCATCTTCCGTCCTCTCTCCAGTTTTCACGGACAGTTCCGCCAAAGCGGACCTTGAATATTCTGTCCGTTCTCGGAACGAGCCATACCTCGCCTCCGGGGAGCCATACGTCGGGGATCTCTATCTGGACGCCGTCGATTATTCTCTGCTTGAAGAGTCCGTATTCATAGCAGAGAGAGAAGCCGCACGCCGGATAATCGAGTGACGTAAGCGAATCCATAAAGCACGCTGCAAGTCTTCCGAGTCCTCCGTTTCCGAGTCCTGCATCAGGCTCGCATTCGTAAAGTGAATCGAGGTCTGTGCCGTACTCTGCGAGTGCCTCGTTATACGCTTCCGCGAGCTCGAGGTTATGGAGGTTTGTCTTGAGAGAACGTCCGAGGAGAAATTCGATGGACATGTAGTATATTCTCTTTTTGCCTTCTCTGTTGACCTGTGTTCGAAAATCCGAGCGCTTCTGTGTAAGGATATCCTTTACAGACATTGCGCAAGCCTTATAGAGCTGGTCCTTTGTTGCTTCTTCGGGCGCAGTTCCGAAATATCTTGCAAGCTTCTGCTTTATACTTTCTCCTACTTCCCTTGCGTTAGGTTTGTAATTCATATGTCGATGTTACCTTTATTTCCGCCCTTTTGGCGGAGCCTTTCGTTTTGTATTTTTTATTCCGTCGAGGCTGATCACTTATACAGCTCAACATATTTCTGTGCCGAGGCAGACCAGGAGAAATCCTCGTTCATTACCTTGCGGTACAGTCTCTTCCATTTTGTTTTATCCGCGTACAGATCGAGTGCGGCGGATATTCTTCCGTACAGTGCCTCGGCACTGCAATCGGCAAAGGTGAATCCGTTACCGGTCACTCTGCCGTCCTGCTCGGTATAGTTCTTGATAGAGTCGTAAAGACCGCCCGTCTCTCTCGTTACGGGAACGGCTCCGTATCTCGACGCGATCATCTGCGAGAGTCCGCAGGGCTCGCTTCTCGAGGGCATAAGGAATATATCCGCGGATGCGTATATTCTCTTGGCAAGAGCCTTATTGAAGGTGATGAGCGCCTTCACTCTTCCGGGGAACGCAAATTCAAGTCCCGAGAAGAATCTTTCGAGAGCGGGATCGCCCGTGCCGAGAAGCACGAAGGTACAGTTGTTGTCGTTCATCATTCTGTACGCTATCTCGGCTACCATATCAAGTCCCTTGTGGTGTGCAAGTCTCGATATTACCGCTATCATGGGTGTATCCTTTGTTCCTTCGAGCGAAAGCTCCTTCATAAGGGCGAGCTTATTCTTCTGCTTTGCCGCGTAGTGTGCGGGATCGAATTTCGATACGATCTCCTCGTCCTCTGCGGGGTTATAGTAATCGTAGTCTATTCCGTTGAGGATACCCGAGAGCTTATAGGTGTTGGCGCAGAGTATTCCCTCAAGGCCGCTCGAATACTCGGGGGTGAGTATTTCCGAAGCGTATCTCGGGCTTACCGTGCTCACCTTATCGGCTACCGCAACGGCACCCTTCATAAGGTTGATGCAGCCTGCGTTTTCGACTATGCTTGCATACTTTGAGTCAAGCGCAAAGACGTCGCCGAGAATACTCATATCGTATACGCCCTGATATTCGATATTGTGTATTGTGAAGATCGTCTTTATCCTGCGGTACTTTTCGTTGTCTGCAAATTTAGTCTTGAGATATATTACGGTAAGCGCCGTCTGCCAATCGTGCGCGTGATATACGTCGGGATAGAAGTCGAGCACCTCCATAAGCTTCATAACAGCCATACTGAAGAACGCGTATCTCTCTCCGTCGTCGTAATGGCCGTAGAGAGAATGTCTCTTGAAGTAATACTCGTTATCTATAAAATACCACGTAACGTTATCAAGCTTGAATTCGTGTATACCGCAATAGAGTCTTCTCCATGCAAGCTCTACCTCGAGAGCCGCGGTAAGGGTCATCATCTCACGGTATTTCTCACCTATAGCAGAATAAAGCGGCATTACGACACGTATATCCGCATCATCTCCGTATTCCTTGGCAAGGGCCTTGGGGAGTGAGCCGAGCACGTCTCCGAGTCCGCCCGTAGAAGCAAAGGGCACTATCTCGGCACCTGCAAGAAGTATTTTTTTCTTATTCAAATCTGTTACCTCCGTTAATATTTGTGTTTCTGTTTTTTGGGTAAAAATGCCCCTGCCTGCCGAAGGTCATCCGGCAGGCGTAAGCAGTGATCCTTTTATTTGATATTATCAGATCATCGTTCTCTTCTTGATAAAGAACGGAAGCGTCTCGTGTCCGCTCAGCTTTACACCGTCGCGGATAACGACGTTCTTGTCACTGAGCACGCAATCGAGCGATACGTTATTTCCGATATAGGAGTCCTGAAGCACGATAGAGTTTCTGACCACGCTTCCCTTTCCTACCTTTACGCCTCTGAAGATGATACTGTTTTCAACCGTTCCCTCGATAACGCATCCGTCCGCGATAAGAGAGTTCTTTATCGAGGAACCGGGGTGGTAGCTTGTGGGGGCGGTATTTCTGATCTTGGTGTAGATGCTTCTGTTTTCAACCTTGAAGATACTGTTTCTTACCTCCGGTTCGAGCAGGCGGAGGCTTTCCTTATAGTAGCTTACAAGAGAGGATATTCTCGCATAGTATCCGTCGTAGGTATACGTCATTATTCTTGATTTTTCAAGGTTGTTTCTCACAAGGTCGGTATAGAAGTGTCTGTAGCCGTGAGCCATACCGTCGAGGAGCACCTCTGCGAGGTAATTCTTATTGAACACGAAGATGTTAAGGCTTACGTTTGCCTCATTCTGATAGTCGACGGGAACTATCGTTCTTGCCGTTGTAACTCTTCCGTCTGAGTTGGTGTCGAGAATATAGGTCTGGTCTGTATCATCCTCGGGCTGAGCCTTCCTTGAGGCGGTGACTATGGTGAGCTCGGCACCGCTCTTTTCATGCTTTGATACTACGTCCTTAAGGTCGATATTAACGATAAGGTCGCTGTCTGTGAGCACGATATATTTTTCCTTGCAGTTGTTGATAAAGCTCATAACGCCGTAAAGAGCCTCAAGTCTTGTTGAGTACACCTTTCTCGAAACGTTGTTCTCAAACGCGGTTATAAACGGAGAAAGTATCTTGATGCCTCCCGCTCTTCTCGCGAGGTCCCAGTCCTTTCCGTTTCCTATATGCTCAACGAGAGAATGGTAGTTGTAGTGAGTGATGATACCCACCTTTTCTATGTCCGCATTGACTATGTTTGAAAGCGCAAAGTCAATAAGTCTGTATCTTCCCGCAAACGGAACCGACGCCATCGTTCTGGTGGACGTAAGCTCGGGTATTGCGCTGTCGTGTATGTTCGAAAAAATCAAAGCTGCTGCGTTCATTTCTCTTCCTCCTCTTCTTATACCGTCGGTGAATATTTCGTTTCGCCGGGAGCGACCGTCGTACCGCTTGCTATAATGTTTTTAGCACCGATAAGGGTGATGAGCTCGGGAGACGTCTCCTTGCCGCCTACGGTTGCGCCCGCTTCCACCTTTACGTCGTCGGCAACTATGCTGTTTCCGACGAAAGCGTTTTCTTCAACGACCGTACCGCTCATGATAACGCTGTCGCACACGCAGGCACCCTTGCCGATAACTACGTTTGCACCTATGACACTGTTCTTTACGGTACCGTATATCTCGCTTCCCTCCGTAATGACAGAGTTCTCAACTATTGCGTCGGCTCCTACGTACTGAGGCGCGCTTGCGTCGTGACGTGCGTATATGCGCCAGTCCTCGCTTCCGACGTCGAGCTTTGGATCGTCACCGAGGAGGTCCATATTAGCCTCCCAGAGAGAGGATATGGTTCCTACGTCCTTCCAGTATCCGTCGAACGGGTATGCATACATTTTTTCTCCTCTGCCGAGCATTGCGGGGATTATATTCTTACCGAAGTCGTTCGACGAGCCCTCGGTAGCCTCATCCTCCTCAAGGTAAGCGAAGAGCTTCTTCTTATTGAAGATGTATATACCCATAGATGCGAGAGTGCTCTCGGGCTTCTTCGGCTTTTCCTCGAACTTGAAGATCTTATTCTCCTCATCCGCGCTCATTATACCGAAGCGGCTTGCCTCCTCTATAGATACGTTGATGACGGCTATAGTACAGTCGGCGTTCTTCTCCTTGTGGTAGTCAAGCATCTTGGCGTAGTCCATCTTATAGATGTGGTCGCCCGAAAGGATAAGCACGTATTCCGGGTCGTAGAGGTCTATAAAGTGCATATTCTGATATATAGCGTTTGCGGTGCCTCTGTACCAATCGCCCTTTCCCTGCCCCTGGTACGGGGGAAGTATCTTTACTCCTCCGAAGGTCCTGTCGAGGTCCCAGGGGAGGCCGTTTCCGATATAGTCGTTAAGCTCGAGAGGCTGATACTGTGTGAGTACGCCTACAGTGTCTATTCCCGAGTTGATGCAGTTCGAGAGGGGGAAGTCTATGATCCTATACTTTCCTCCGAACTGTACGGCAGGCTTTGCCATGGTGCTTGTAAGCGCGTACAGACGTGAACCCTGGCCGCCTGCAAGAAGCATTGCCACACATTCTTTTTTCTTGTACATGATATTTCCCTTTCTGTTTTTACGATTAGATCGTTATTATTTGACGGGAGCACACTCTCCCGATCGTGTTACTTTAGTAGGTCGTGCTTTTGTTTTTTCTTCATTTTCGGTAAAGCACGGTAAAGCACGGCAGAGGCAAGCGGGGCCTCAGTCGTCCTTTTTCGTGCGCTTTCTTACTCGCCTGCACTTAAAGATCACGGCGCCGTAAGAGGGGAGCTTTATCCTTATTCCGTAGCCGCTCCTCGTTTGTGCAGGCTCGGAGAGGTATACGTTATTATCCTGCTCGTAGTTTCCTCCGAACTCCTCTCCCGCAGAGCTGAGAACGGCACGGAATCTTCCCTCAAACGGAACGGCAAGCGTATAGTCGGGATATTCCACCGGTGTGAAGTTTATCACGACCGCAAGCGTGTCGCCCTTTTTGTTCTTTCTGCAGAAGGAGATAACGCTCCTGTCTCTGTCGTCCGGATCCAGCCATTCAAATCCGTCCCACGAATCATCCAGCTCCCACAGCTCGCTGTGAGCAAGGTAGAAGTTATTGAGCGATGCCACAAAGCGCTGGAACTTTTCATGCATGGGGTAGGAAAGCAGGAACCATTCCACCGAGGACTTATAGTCCCACTCCGCAAACTGTCCTATTTCGCAGCCCATAAAGGTCAGCTTCTTTCCCGGATGTGTCATCATATAGGTGAGAAAGGCTCTCGTTCCCGCAAATTTATCCTCATACGGAACGGGTGCGCGGTCGAGCAACGATTTCTTTCCGTGCACGACCTCGTCGTGAGAGATCGGGAGGACGTATTTTTCGGAGAAGGCATAGGTCAGAGAGAAGTTGAGCTTGTTGTGCTCGAACTTTCTGTAGAGCGGGTCGGTAGACATATATGAGAGAGAGTCGTTCATCCATCCCATATTCCACTTGTAGTGGAAGCCGAGTCCGTCGTTCTCCCATCCGGTTATGTTGGCAAAGGCGGTCGACTCCTCTGCGATCATAATTACGTCCGGGTATTTTCCTCTTATGTGGCCGTTCAGCTTCTTGAAAAACGCGATAGCCTCAAGGCACTTGTTATCACCGTAATCGTTCGGGACCCACTCGCCGGGTCTTTTGTCATAGTCGAGGTAGAGCATAGACGCCACGGCATCTACCCTGAGTCCGTCGATATGGTACTTATCCAGCCAGAAATCCGCGTTAGAAACAAGGAAGCATTCCACCTCGTTGCGCCCGACGTCGAATCTTCTCGTTCCCCAGCCCTCGTGTTCTTTTCGGTCCCAGCCCTGATACTCGTAAAGAGGCGAGCCGTCAAACTCGTAAAGTCCGTGTGCGTCCTTCGGAAAATGGGCGGGTACCCAGTCGAGAATAACGCCGATACCCGAGCAGTGGAGTATATCCACGAACTCCATAAAATCGGTCGGCTTTCCGAATCTTGAGGTGGGAGCGAAGTATCCGCACACCTGGTAGCCCCACGAGCCGTCAAACGGATGCTCGGCGACCGGCATAAGCTCGACGTGGGTGTAGCCCATCTGCTTTACGTAGGTCGCAAGCTCTGTCGCAAGCTGCTTATAAGTGAGATGATCACCGTATCTGTCTCTCATAAACGAGCCGAGATGCACCTCGTAGACGTTCATCGGGCGGTTATAGATACCGCCTGCCGCTCTTTTCTGTCTGTTGCGCATCCAGAGTGAGTCGTTCCATTTGTATCCGCTTATATCAGAGTAGACGGATGCGGTCATTGGAGGGAGCTCGCAGGCAAATGCATACGGGTCGGCCTTGTAGATGGTCTTTCCGTCCCGTTCAATGATGAACTTATACTTTGATCCCTCGCCGAAGCAGGAATCAGAAACACAGCCTTCCCATATTCCTCCCTCGCTTATGCGTTCCATTTTGTTTGAGTTTGTCCATCCGTTGAAGTCTCCGGTTATGCCGACCGATCCGGCATTCGGCGCCCACACACGAAAGACGTAAGAGTCCTTCTGCTTATGCACGCCCATAAAGCTGTATGCCTTATAATTCGTACCCTGATGAAAATAATATACGGGCAGTCCGTCGGTCTTTTCGGGCTCTTTTATAAGCTTTTCCGAAATTTCCTCGGCGCAGTTCTCTGCTTTGCTGTCCGCATACGGCATTTCTTTCATTGGCTTCGACCTCCTCTCCGCGTTTGAAAACGGTAAAAAGATATTGTTAACAACATTTAGATGCTTTATCTATTGTTATTATTTATATTATACTACTTTTTCTTTATATTATCTCGCTTCGACGAAAAAATTAAACAATTATCTTATATTTTTTAACTCCGAGGAAACATTTATCAAAGGCAAAAACACGGTTCTTTTCATTATATGCGGGCATATTTTAAAAAAGAAGCCTCGGTGCGATTTTTCTGTTGACAAAAGAGGCGTCGGGTGGTATAATATTAACGCAAAACGAAAGATGAAAAGGAAAAGAAAAATGGATCCGAGAAAATATATAGAATTTTTAAATACGGTAGAAAAGCTCAAGTGCAACACCCGTCACTCATGGACGTCGAGCGGACGCCGTGAATCTGTTGCCGAGCACACGTGGAGGCTCTCGCTCATGGCACTTCTATGCGCCGATGAATACCCTCACCTGGATATAAACAAGGTGATAAAAATGTGTATAATCCACGATCTTGGGGAGGCTATAACCGGAGACGTTCCGTCTTTTTTCAAGACAGACGCGCATGAAAAGAAGGAGGACGAGGCAATAGACCGCCTGCTCTCGATGCTCCCCGACGGCACACGCGAGGAATTTTCCTCTCTTTACGCTGAAATGGAAGCGAAAAAGACGGACGAGGCAAGACTCTACAAGGCTCTCGACAACATGGAGGCGGTCGTCTCGCACAACGAAGCGGACATTTCTACGTGGATAGAATTTGAATACAGCGAAAATCTTGTTTACGGCGCGGAGAATGCCGAGTTTTCCGAATGGACGCGCGCACTGAGACGCGAGCTTCGCAAGGATTCGGAAAGGAAGATAGCCGAAAGCAAAGAAAAATAATAATGACCTCGCTAAAAGCAGCATCGGCTCTCTCAAATTTGAGTTTGAGAGAGCCGATCTTTTATTATTTGCGGAGTGCTTTAAGATCACGTTCTGTAAGCTTTTTTGTTAAAGGATCACGCGCGTGTGTTGTTACGAGGGGATCCCGTATTTATTTTTTTCTCACCGCGATAAATGCGCCCGCAAGAGATATAAGCATAACGAGTGCCATTCCCCTTACAGCCGAGAAGCAGCCTCCGTCAACGGTCGCGGGCTCTGTTACTCCCGGCTTCCTTTTCGTTGTTTCGGGAGCAGGTGTGCTTTCCTTATCTTGTGGACCCGAAGCGGGCGTAGTCTCATCGGGAAGAGTCGCCGTCGGTGTTGTCTCATTCGGCGTAGTTGCCGCTTGCGTAGAGTCCGCAGGGGTAGTCACAGCCTGCGTGGTATCCGCGGGTGTTGTGACGGTTGGGGCTTTTGTAGTCTCGGGTGTCTTTGTCGTTTCTGGTGTCTTTGTCGTCTCGGGTGTCTTTGTCGTTTCGGGTGTCTTTGTTGTCTCGGGAGTCTTTGTCGTTTCGGGAGTCTTTGTCGTTTCGGGGGTCTTTGTCGTCTCGGGGGTCTTTGTCGTCTCGGGGGTCTTTGTCGTCTCGGGGGTCTTTGTCGTTTCGGGTGTCTTTGTTGTCTCGGGAGTCTTTGTCGTCTCGGG
>SVRJ01000031.1 GCA_015064885.1 Oscillospiraceae bacterium | reverse complement strand
TAGCCTGCTACTGCTTCCTCTGTAATTGTGTATACGATCTCGTTTCCGTTTTCGTATCTGGGAAGATCCTTAAAGCTCCACTTCCAGCCGTCCGCTGCACTTACCGTTATTGTCTTTACTACCTTTCCGTTTGCAAGGAGGTTGATCGTGATGCTTTCGGGGCGGATACCGTCCTTATCGTTTGCATCCTTCCAGGTCTTATTTCCGGATACCTCTGTCTTTTCGGGGGTGTAGGTATTGATCACATTGTATCCGTCGTACGTCGTTGTGTAGCCTTCTACCGCTTCCTCTGTGATAGAGTACTCGATCTCTTCTCCGTTCATGAACTTATCGAGATCCTTGAAGCTCCACTTCCAGCCGTCTGCTGCACTTACCGTTATTGTCTTTACTACCTTACCGTTTGCAAGGAGGTTGATCGTAATGCTTGCGGGGCGCTTACCGTCCTGGTTATTTGCGTCGTTCCAGGTCTTATTTCCGGATACCTCTGTCTTTTCGGGAGTATAGCTGTTCGTTATAACAAAGCCTTCTGCCGCATTTCCTGCAACCGTGCTTGTATAACCCTCTACCTTAACTTCTTCTACAGTGTACTCGATCTCTTCGCCATTTGCAAATTTATCAAGATTCGAGAAGGTCCAGCTCCAGCCGTCTACCTCTACGAGGGTTGCAGCCGCTACGAATTCTCCGTTTGCATAGAGGTTTACGGTAATGCTTACGGGACGCTTGCCATCCTGGTCGTTTGCATCATTCCATACCTTGGATACTTCGATCTTTGTCTTTTCGGGGCTATGTGTATTTGTTACCGTGAAGCCTTCGGAAGCGTTTCCGGTTACAACTGTTGTATAGCCTTCTACCTTAACCTCTTCTACAGTGTAGGAGATCTTCTTTCCTGCCTTGTATTCATCAAGGTCTGTAAATGCTCCTGCCCAACCGTTTGCTTCACTGAGAACAAGGCTCTTTCCGGTATATACACCGTCTGCGTAAAGCTTCACTGTGACTCTTACGGGGCGGAGTCCGTCCTGATCGTTTGCATCTGCCCAGAGCTTCTTTACGTTTACGCCCGTCTTACTGGGTGTATAGCTGTTTGTTACGTTGTAGCCGTCATAGGTTGTTGTGTAGTCTTCTACCGCACTCTCTGTAATAGAATATTCTATCTCAGCGCCGGCCTCGAACTTATCGAGATCCTTGAAGCTCCACTTCCAGCCGTCTGCTTCGGTTACCGTTATTGTCTTTATTACCTTACCGTTTGCAAGGAGGTTGATCGTAATGCTTTCGGGGCGCTTGCCGTCCTGGTTATTTGCATCGTTCCAGGTCTTATTTCCGGATACCTCTGTCTTTTCGGGTGTGTGGCTGTTTGTTATAACAAATCCGTTTGCCGCACTTCCCTCTACAGTAGTCGTATAACCCTCTACCTTAACCTCTTCTACAGTGTACTCGATCTTTTCGCCATTTGCGAATTTATCGAGGTCTGTGAAGCTTGCCTTCCAGCTGTTGTTTTCGTTGAGGAGAAGTGTCTTGCCTGTATCCTTACCGTTTGCATAAAGCTTTACCGTAACGCTTGTGGGGCGGAGTCCGTCCTGGTTATTTGCGTCGTTCCAGTTCTTCTTTACGCTTACCTCTGTCTTTTCGGGAGTATAGCTGTTTGTTACGTTGTAGCCGTCATAGGTTGTTGTGTAGTCTTCTACCGCTTCCTCTGTGATAGAATATTCTATCTCAGTGCCGGCCTCGAACTTATCGAGATCCTTGAAGCTCCACTTCCAGCCGTCTGATTCGGTTACTGTTATTGTCTTTACTACCTTACCGTTTGCAAGGAGGTTGATCGTAATGCTTGCGGGGCGCTTGCCGTCCTGGTTATTTGCGTCGTTCCAGGTCTTGTTGCCGGAAACTTCTGTGGTTTCGGGAATATGGGTGTTGGTGATGTTGAATCCGTCATAAGTTGCGGTATAACCGTCAACTGCAACTTCTTCAACGCTGTACTTGATCTCACGTCCGCCATCGTACTTGGGAAGGTTTTCGAAAGTAAAGCTCCAGCCGTTTTCTGCGGTAACGTTTACTGTTCTGATCACCTTGCCGTTTACTACGAGGTTTACGGTGATAACTTCGGGACGGATACCGTCCTGATTATTGTTATCGTTCCAGGTCTTGTTGCCGGAAACTTCTGTGGTTTCGGGAATATGGGTGTTGGTTACGTTGAATCCGTCGTAGGTGGTTGTATAACCGTCTACTGCTACTTCCTCAACGCTGTACTTGATCTCAACGCCGTTTTCAAACTTAGGAAGATCTTCAAAGGTGAAGCTCCAGCCGTTTTCTGCGGTAACGGTGATGGTATCTATAACCTTACCGTTTGCAAGAAGCTTAATGGTGATGGAGTCGGGACGGATGCCGTCCTGGTCGTTTGCGTCGTTCCAGATCTTGTTGCCGGATACGTCGATCGTGATCTTGTCTGCGTCAACGTCGGGAACCTTAATGTCGACTCTGTGTTCCTTATCCTCGTCATCGGTGTACTCTGCATAAGTGTCACCGTTGGAGGGATAATCCTTACCGTATTCAAAGCCGGGCTCTTCGGTGTTTACGAATACCTCGTACTGAAGTGTGTAAACGTCGGTACGCATAAGAGGTCCGTCCTTGAGGTTCCATGTAATGCGGTGGATGGGGCCGTTTGCGTTACCTTCAACGTCAGAGCCACCTGCCGCATACTCGGACTCGGGTACAAGCTCAACTATAATGGGTGCCTTATCTTTGCAAAGAGCTTCGCCAACCCACTTATATACGTAAGAGGTGTAGTTGCCGTCTGCATCCTTGGGGCTGTTTTCGGGATCGAACTCTGCTATAACGTTTCCGTAAGCGTCAACTACCTTGATGGTTTCGGGATCAAGAATTACCCACTTGCTCATGTAGTCGGTTACTACAACGTCATTGTATGGATGCTTAGCGAAATCGGAGATAGCGCCCTTCAAAGCGTCTGTCAAAGTGCCGATGCTGTCAGACTCAACGTATTTGATCTTATCGATCTGTGAAAGCTCAGCTGCTTCGGGCATCCAGGTTGCACGTTCATCGCTCTGATATCTTACAAGATACAGATCCTTAACCTTGCCAACTTTAGCAAGATCAAATACGGAGTTGTAAGTACGGTTCCAAACGTCGGGGTACTTATCGTACTTACTGTTCTTCATTGCCATAAGGAATGAATATCTTACATAAGTGCCGTGGTCTTCGTCATACTGCAGGAATGCGCGCTCCATTTCGGAAATGGGGTACTTGCCGTTGATGTCCATATCGGAATGCTCGAAAACGTCTTTCCAGATCTTGTTTACAAGAGCGATCTTTTCATCATTGGTGATTCCTTCAGGAAGTACAACGCCGTCAAGCGCATAATTGATAACGGTATTTACGTTGGGAGCATACTCTGTCCATTTGTAGAATGCTCTGGGAGTTTCGTCGGTGTTGATTCCGCCGTCGGTGATATAAACTACAACTGCTTCTCTGAGCGTGCTGTCGTGGTTCTTGATGTACTCCATAACGCCGGTGAATCCTGCCTCACAGTTGGTTGAGGATACGCCGCGAAGAAGGTTTCCGGGCAGCTCGCCGAGAGCCTCTGCAAGCTCTTCAGCAGACTTGACGTGCTCGAGAACCATATTATCGCCCATGCCGAACGCCATAAGAGTAAGCTGGGTGTTTCCGCTTCCGTCAAGAACTGCCTTACCGATGGAGTTGATGGCATCCTTCATTGCGGGCCATTCGGTTTCACCGGAATAGGAACCGTCAACCATGAGGATAAACTCATCATGGGTCTTGACACCCTCGCCGCCGGGAACGGTTACGGATACCTGGAACTTGTGGTTACCAAGATTTTCAGAGAACTTATTACCTTCAAGAGCAACGTGCTCCTTAGGGATCTCGTACTCAACCTTCGGCTTTTCGAAGGGCTCGGGCGTACCGTCGTTGCCATCGCTATCCTTAGGATAGAGTATAGCCTTCCGGTTTGTATCAACGTCTACGTGGAGGCCGGGGACCTCGCTTCTCTCAACGAGGTCGAGAGTATACGTAAGAGATACGGGAGCAAATCTCGAAACGTTTTCATTTATAGTCCAGATAAAATACTCGTCTGTAGTTCCCTTTCCTCTGTAGTAATCCATTGTAAAGGTGGGCTCACCGCCTTCTGTGTAGGAGAAGGTGTAGCTTGCCGTAGCACCGTTTACGGGAGTCTTAAGCTTTGTTGTGAAATAGGTATTTTCGCCTACCTTAAGAACGGGGAGCTTGAACTCGTTACCGATCTTATCAATAAAGTCAAAGTTATAGCCTTCTTCGGGATCGTCGCTGTAGCCGATATAGTCAACTACCTTGCTTCCCTTGGAGATAAGGTAGAATACCTTGTCCTTCATATCGTCTATTACAAGATTCGAGCCGCCGTTGAGCATTGTCATAAACTTGTAACCGATAGATGCAGGAGTCTTGTTGGTATTGATCGCATAACCGTTATAGCCTGCGTTCTTCAGTAACTCATAGGTTTCCCAAGCATCGTAAAGAGCGCGATCCATACTGAGTGCGCGTATATCTCGTTCGCTATCCGGAACCACTTTGCTGAGTGCTCCTTCAGAATAGATATATTCGGTATTGAAGTATGAGGTAGAGGAAGAATCATACATGGAAATGTCAAGTGCATACTTATTTCCGTCTGCTTCTACCCATTCCTTGACCTGTGCCCAATAGTCTTCAAAGCCGTTAAAGGTGTTGTTTGAATACTTTCCGGCAGCCGTAGGAACAAGATAGAAGTCTCCTGTGCCTTTGCGGTTCTCAGACCAAGTGCCTGTACCCGTATATGCATAAGGACGATTGTTTTTGGTAGCTTTTACCGGTATCGTGTGAGGAACACCGTCAACGTCGAATGCCCATGTCAAGCCGTCACTGATAAGTACGACGTGTTTACGGGAAGGATCGATCTTTTCTATCTCTTCTTTTTCGGCGCCCGTCAGATTGCTTCCGCTGAGAAGCTCTCCCGCAAGCACGAGACCTGCATCGATATTGGTACCGCCTTCGTAGTACTTACCTTTATTGTTGTTTTCGTCTTTGGAATAGTCTTTGAGTGCTGTAACGAGTTTTTGATGCACATCTGCATCAAGATCGAAGAGGGGCGCTGCGATGTGACCGTCGAAATTAAATACTACAAGACCTATCTTGATCTTTGCTCCGGTATCCTGCTGGAGAGCGAGCAGCTCGTCAAAGAGCTTTGATGCTTCACCGTTAGACCAGGGGTCGGAAGAGGATTTATCAACTACGAATACGATCGCACTTGAAAGTGATTCAGCTTCACCGGGAAGCGAAAGTGTTACGTCTGTGTATCTGTTATTATAAAGAGGGGTTGCTGTCTTGGATTTGTCGTAATCATTAGGTCCGTCATATTCGTCATCGGGAACAACTATGTATTCAACGCTGGGAATCGGGAACTTTTCGGGATCGCCGTCATTACCCTTGCTATCTATTGGGTAAAGTGTTGCTTCAATATTTGTATCGGGTGTATGTGTACCTATCTCCATATTGCGCTCAACGAGCTTAAGAGAATAAGTAAGTGTTACCTTGGAGAATCCGCCGATAGTCTCATCGAATATCCACTTGAAATATTCATCTGTAGTACCGTCGTTACCGTAGTAGTAATTCATTGTGAATGTGGGATCACCGTTCTTCGTACGGCTGAATACGTAGGTTGCAGTAGCGTTGTCGAGAGGTGCATCAAGCTTTGTTGTATAATACGTTACGTCATCAAACTTGAGGACAGGAAGCTTTTCAACACCGTCTACTACGTCAACAAAGTCAAAGTTGTAGCCATCCTCCTTGCTGTAGCCGATATAGTCAACTACCGTTGAGCCCTCGGAAAGTGCGTACATTATCTCGTTTTCTATAGGCTTGAAGAAGGTAACGTCACCGTCTCTGTAGTTAACCGTGTGCTTACCCCCCATCATATGCATGAAGTTATAGCCGATAGCCTTAGAGCTGAGCCAAACGTCCTCTTCACCGGGGTTACTTGTCTTGCCGTTAGCGATAGCATAGCAATTGAAGCCAAGGCCGTCAACAGTAATGTTATTACCGTTTGCATCCTTAAGAACAGTCTCAACCTTTTCACCTATAGGTGTTTCCATCTGCTTGTAGACTACCCACGCCTCATACTGTCCGCGCTCATAGTTCAAAGCATGTGCTGCATTTGCGTTTACAGCAGGATCCGCTGCTCCGTCAAAATAAGGAACCGCGCCAACTACCTTTAAAAGATCATCCGCGTTCTGAATAGCGTATCCGTATCTGTAATTGTTATTATTGTTAGGTCTGATTTCAACTCCGTTCGCACTAGAAAACTCGCCAAAGAGCTTGCCGGGCGTATATGAGAATTTGTTTTGATCGGCAGCGATCCAGGCTACGTTCTGCGCCCAATATTGCTTCCAGGATTCCTGATAATCTGTAACACCGTTGACCTCAACCCAGGCCCATGTAGGAATATTGTATCCGTTTTCTGTATTTGTACTGTTATTACGAGCCTTAAGCCAATACTTATTGCCGTACATATAGGTGCCGAATTTATTGGTTCCGATAATAGTGGTGGCATTGCCGTTGTCATCATCAAACCAATACGCAAGTCCTGTACTGATAACGATCATATGCTTGCGTCCGGCAGGAACGGTATCGTCCGCCGCAAGCATATCTCTTGCAGTGATCAAAGCACTTTCAAGATTAACTCCGCGATAAACGGCCTCGCAGCCTTCAAGGGCTCTTGCGATAACGTACTCCATATCCTGAACGAGCGCAGAGTCTTTTTCCCATTCGGCAACCTTTGCTTCATAGGCAGACTTTCTGGCATTCCAATCTTCTACGCTCTCAGTATATTGATTTCCTGAGGAATAACGATTATCCAGACGGTAATCGCTTACCTTATTACCGGGAACGGTGTCCTTCATCTCCTGAAGCGGAAGAACAGTCTCATCCTCAGTAGTATCGGCAAAGCCAACCATACCAAGCTTGATCTTAGCCGGAGAACCGTCAACAGCCACCAACATACGATGGATCATATCGACAATATAATCATAGTTGGAGGCAGGACCGTGTCCTATAATAAACACGACGTCGGAGCTAAGGTCTTCCTGATCTCCGCCGACCGTAAGGGTTACGTCAGTATAGTCGTTTTTATACAGCGGAGTGGCTGTCTTGTCATAAGCATATTTGTTGTTAACGGGAGCATCCGTATTGGTCGTACCTCCTCCTATGACGGACGATACGTCGGATACCGCAACAACGGTCGTGCAAAGCACGCTGAAAAGCATGCTGAGTACCAGTACGAGAGAAATGAATCTTTTCATTTTACATACCCTTTCAAATGTTTTTGTATTCAAATAGTTATCAGTTGTCTTGTTTGTGCTTAAATTATACCACCGCAAAGTCACAAAAGCAGTCACTTTTTTGAGCTTTTTTATTTTTTAAAAACAAAATCAGAAACTTTTCTGTAACCGTATATGTTTTTTGCATTTAAAAAGTATATTTTTAAAAAGTGCAAAAAAGGTGGGGATTTATATTATACCACTTATTGTGAAAAAAAGCAATAGGTTTTTCGAATTTTTTAATGTTTTTTTGTGTAACTCGCAGATTGTTGACTTCGGTAACATGAGTTACACCGCATATGGTATACCGCTTTTTCACTTAATACATTGCATTAATTATATTAAGCGGGGCAATTTTAAACGGGCGAGCCTGCTTTATCGCAGGTCGCCCGTCAATCTCTTTTATTATATTCTATTCGGAAAAATACGCTGAGATAGCATCCGCATATACTTTGCAAACAAGTGTAAGCCAGTTATCGTTCTGAAGATATGTAGCATCCTGTGTTCCCGTCATATATCCGAGCTCAGCGAGCAGGGCGGGAGTAGTTCCCCATCTTCTTGTAACCGCGTATATATCGTCTCCGTATTTGCCCTCCGCTCTTGTGGGGGAGACCGGAGAAAATTTCTTTTCCACCTCGCCCATAGCAAGAACTATTTTTGACGCTGCCTTGGCTGATTCGGTGTTCTCCGCTTCATAGTAAAGTATCATACCTCCAACGCTTGCGTCGGAGACGTAAGAATTACAGTGTATCGAGATAAAGTAGTCGGGATCAAGTGCCATTGCGAGATCGCGTCTCTCGGATCTTGAAACTCCGTTCACGGTACATATCTCGTCAAAGGTTCCGTCTTTGTTATAATCGTATTCTGACGGAAATTTTATACCGTCATGTGTAAATACGACATTAAAGCCTCTGTCCGTCAGTTCCCTTCCGAGCATATCCGAAAACTTTTTATTGATAGTATATTCGCTCACCGAAACGAGCGGAGATACTGCTCCTCCGTCGATAAAGCCGTGCCCCGGGTCTATGCATATGAGTTTTCCGGAAGCGTTGGGATCGGTGGTTCCGGATTCCAAGGGTGAGGTAGCATCGTTTATATTCTCCGGGTCAACGATACCTACCGTTCCGTAGGTCTCTTTATTTTCGGAACCTCTTATCGCGCGGTAGATTCCTATTCCCACGCTTGCACCTATAACGCAACCGAGCAAAAATACTGCCGTGAGTATTATTACCGTCTGTCTTGTAGCACGCGAGGAATGTCCCGGGTTATATCTTTTCACTTTTCTTCGCTGTGTGGAGTTATTTTGATTTGTGTACATAGGAATTCCTTTTTTCGTTTTTTATATTATATCACAAATATTATTTTTTGTCAACAGGTATTATTCAGCCTTCATAGCAAATTCGATCCTTCCGCAGGTATCTATCCTTACGGGATACAATGAGCAAATGGCAGAAAGCTTCTCGGCTATCAGGCTGTCATTTATAAATATCTTTGATTTTTCCGAGCATAAATATTGCGGTACCGTTTTCTGTATGGGGCCGTGACGTCCGAATATCACCGTGTCGGAGATCTTTATTCTTTCGTTTACCCTTTCACAGATGCGTCCCTCGTTTACAGACGCTCCGACATAAGTAAAAATACTGTCCTCATAAAACAGAGAAAATGAGACGAGAGTATGTGTTGAGCGTTTTATTCTTTCGAGCGGAAAGCCCTTCAGATACACGTCATCAACTATCTCACTCAAGATATCGTCCGAGTACACGCTGTATGGAATATCAAGTTCATCAAGCATGACCGTGATCTTTTCATATATTTCCGTATCGTAATCGTTATTAGGAATGGGAATAAGTATCTTTCTGACCACTTCACGACCAAGAAATTTTCTCAGCGAGGATATATGGTATCTGTGATAATGCGTAAGCACTATACTGTCAAATTCACACGATCCCATGCTTTTAGCTTCCTTAGCCGCAGAGGTAAGGTTTCCGAGTCTTCCGTTTGATATATCCACAATAGAAAAATTATCTCCGTTTGATACGATCATACTCTCGTCGAGAGAGTCCTTGATATCGAGCACTCTGACATCACCGCATTGTGAAAAACAAGCAGCGTTCACCAAAAGAAATGAGATAAGTGCTGCAGTTGGGATAAGAATGATACTTTTTCGTCTGACCTTTACAACAGCAAATATCAATGCAACTATAAAGAACACGGCACAAGCTTCTTTTGCAAATCCGGTTTCAAGTGAGATAACAGAATATTTATACGATGCGGATCTGTTTATTCCGAGAAGAATAAGTTCTCCGAGCTTTGAAAGAGGAAAAGCTATAAGTCCGGCAAGCGGAGGTATCGGTAAAGCAAGAAGGAGGATCATAGATCCGACAAGGTATACTGTAAGCAAAGGTCCGAAAACTATATTTGTGATAACCGCCACAGTTGAAAAGCTTCCGAATGCGGGCATAAAGACAACGTTTGACAAAATACCTATGACCGTGACCACCGCGGAGGCGGTCACAGACAGCGCGAACACCGTGAAGAGGCTGCCATTATTTTTGTTTCTGACAACGTACACGATCTTATTTATAAAAGGTAGGAACACTATAAGCGCAAGCGTTGCAAGGAATGACATCCACAGAGACATACTGAACACCATACTCGGGTCTGCAATCATCATAATAAAAGCAGAGAGAAAAAGATTTGTCATGCTGTCGCTTTTCCTGCCGGTTATCTCAACGACACCGAAAACGGCGTACATAAGCCCGGCTCTTATTACGGGTATGGGAGAGGTCACGAGAAAGACGTATAACGGAAGCAGCATAAGTACTATAGGATATCTGACTCTTTTTCTTAAACGCAAATATTTTCTTAAAACGAGCTCACACGTTCCTATTATCAGCACTATATGTGAACCGCTCAATGCAAGAATATGAGAAAGACCGCTTCTTCTGAAATCTCTTTTCACACTGTCGTCTACCGAAGAGTCGTTTCCGAGCGCAAGCGCGGAGGATAAAGACCCGCTTGCATCCCCGAGCAGGCTTCTCATCTCAGCACACAGCTTTTCATTTATCCTTTCAAGAGTGTATTTTATACCGTGGCCCTTTTCTGTGAGGACGGCGGAATCCTCGACGGAAAGGCAGTATGCCGTGTAACCCGAGGAAAGGAGCCGAACGCGTGTCATATATCCTTCCTCAATAAGTACATCGGGCTCATACACCTCAACAAGAAAACAAGCCGTATCCCCCGGATCATAGTCGGTCATATATTCGCATTCAAGGTATACTCCGACGTCAAATTTTTCACCGTTAAAGCTTTTTATCCTTCCCGACATCAGCGTAACGTAATTATCCGAATATAATATCTCGGTTATTTTTATCTCTGCTTTTGCCGTAATTCCGTAAAGTCTTTTGGCGTCGTACCTCTCAAGATCATAGTATACGTATGTGCGCACAGCTACTGCAAAAAGCATAACAAGCGCCGTGAGCATTACCGATACTCTGTATCCGAATTTCTTATCCCGCTTAAAAAGCAACAGAGAAAAAACAAAAATGCCTGCCGCCGCTAAAACAGAAAACAGTTTAGTTGCGGCAGACATAAACGGTGCTGCTGCCATAAAAGCTATCAAAAGAGATATTATCAGACACAGAGGCTTAGATCTGAAGATCTGCATCTGCTACTCCTTTGAATATTATTTTTTCTTATATATCTTACCCGACTCGTTGAGGTAGTTGTAAACAAGAGCGGGCCAGTCTGTCTGGATAATATCGAATCCCATATCAGCAAGCTTTCCCCAACCTGCCTCAGGGCTCACTGTAAGAGAAGTATCGTCCGAGTATCCTGCCGCAAGCTGAGCCTTATAGTTATATATGATAGAGTTGCCCCAGAGCATTCTTCCCTTCTTGTGCATCATATCAAGATATTCGGGCTGTGCCGTAGGTGCATCAAGATCCTTGAAAAGAAGCTCTGCACCCCAGTAATTGATGTTCATGCTCTCGATGATCTCGCTGCACTTATCCTCGTTATTGATGATCGGCATATATATGAAGTCGGGAGCGACCTCTTCAACCGCCTTGAGTATCTCTATCTTGGGAGCGCTCTTGATAATGATCTGTTCTTCCATTTTATGCTCGCGCACAAGAGCAACCGTTTCGGGGAAGTAGTCCCACGCTCTGTCAAGGTTGATATAGCATCTTCCCTTAAGGTATTCGAGAACCTCCTCAAGAGGGCTTATACCAAACTGTGTGGTTGCATGGTCCTGATTTACAAGGCGGAGTGCCTTTATTTCATCGCTCGAATACTCGGTGAGCTTCTTTCTGTTTATGTAGCCGAGTCTGCTGTCCTCTGTTCCGATGTGGAATACGAAGAGCTTTCCGTCCGTGCTCTTTACAATGTCACACTCAATAACGTCTGCACCCGAGAGAAGAGCCGCTTCGAATGCGGGGATAGAGTTACAAGGGATATTTCCCGTACCGACACCTCTATGTGCAACTATAAGTATCTTTTCGTCCTTTGCGGCCGATATTTCTTTGAAATTCTTCATAATGGTCTCTCCTTTTTTTCTCTTAGTTATATAGTCTGAAATTTGCTATTACTTTACCTATAACGGTAACGTCGTCTGCGACGATAGCGGAAAAGTCGGCGTTTCTCGGTTCAAGAACAAACCTTCCGTCTCTCTTGTAAAAGACCTTGACAGTTGCCTCACCGTCTATCATTGCGGCAACTATCTCACCGTCCTCCGCGTTGCTCCTGCGGTCTATGACCACATAATCACCGTCGAGTATACCGCAATCCTTCATGCTTTCACCCTTTATCTTCAGTGAAAACAGATTATCCTTACTGTATCCGGGGGTATCCACGCCTATCGGCAGATATCCGTCGTAATTTTGTTCGGCAAATATCGGAACGCCCGCGGCTATCGTTCCAAGCACCGGAATTCCGAAGAACATGTTTTTGGAAAGCTCTGTTAAAGAAAGAGCTCTTCCCTTCCTCGTATCCTTATAAAGGTATCCCTTTTCGACGAGTCTGTCAGTATAATTCTTGATCACAGAAGTAGTACGGTATCCGAGAGCGCTTTGTATATCGCGCACACTTGGCGGATAGTCGTTTTCGCTTATGACCTTTGCTATATAGCGCAGGACCTTTTCTTCTGCCAAAGTGAGATCGTTCATACGTAGCTCCTCTCTCGTTTACCTGTTACATAAGTTCAAAAGCAAATACCGTAGTATAATTATATTCTTCCCCGGCATCGAGAACAACGTTTGTAAAGCCGTCGTGATTTATCGAGTCGGGCATATGCTGTGTTTCAAGGCATACCGCGTTCTGCGTATGCTGAGCAAAACCGCCCTTGAAGGGGTAAGCCGAATTATTCATAAAGTTTGCCGTGTAGAGCTGAACGCAGGGCTGGTCTGTATATACCTTCATAACTCTGCCGCTCTTTGCATCCTTCAGCTCTGCGCGAAGGACGGGCTCTTCGGTTTCGCCGCCGATAAAGTTAAGGCAGTGGTCGTATCCGCCGGCTATCTTAAGATCGTTATCCTCGGAATAGAAATCCTGACCTATTCTCTTTTCGGTGCGGAAGTCAAACGGCGTTCCGTCAACAGACTTTATCTCACCCGTTGGAATGAGAGTATCGTCGGTTGGAATATAGCTGTCAGCATCAAGTCTGAGCGTGTGGTAAAGAACGCTTCCCGAAGCATAACCCGAAAGGTTGAAATAAGAATGGTTGGTGAGATTTATTATCGTCTTCTTATCCGACTTAGCTCTGTAATTTATCTTAAGCGCGTTATCATCCGTAAGAGTATAAGTAACCTCAACCATCATTCTGCCGGGATACCCTTCTTCCATATCCTCAAGCACCGCAGTCATCACTATAGAATTATTCTTATCGTTTTCGCACACCGCAAAAAGCTTTGTGTTAAGTCCGTATTCTCCTCCGTGAAGGCTGTTTACGCCGTTGTTTATGAAAAGGGAATATTCCTCTCCGTCAAGTGTAAATCTACCCTTTGCTATTCTGTTTGCATATCTTCCGACAACGGCTCCCTGATATCCGTCTCCTTCTACGTATGACTTGATATCGTCATAACCGCAGATAACGTCTGTAAGTCTGCCGTCCTTTCCGGGAACGTTCAGTGTTCTGAGGGTTGCACCGTACGTAAGTATACCGACGTTCATTTGGTTTTTGTTCGAAAGAACGTATTCATATACCGGTTTTCCGTACACGCTTCCGAATTCTCTTTTAACTATCATTTCTTTCCTCTCAGTCAACGTAACCGTTGGGATTCATAGACTGCCAACGTGCAAGGTCTTCGCACATGGTTTCGATTCCGTACTCAGCTTTCCATCCGAGAACCTCGTACGCCTTCTTCGGGTCTGCGTAGCATTCTGCGATATCGCCGGGACGTCTGTCAACTATCTTATAAGCGATCGTTTTACCGCTTGCCTTTTCATATGCCTTTACGACCTCGAGAACAGAATAACCGACACCGGTACCTATATTGAAATAGTCTATTCCTGTCGTATTGCTTGCCACCTTGAGAGCCTTTATATGAGCTCTTGCAAGGTCAACCACGTGAATATAGTCTCTTACACCTGTTCCGTCGGGAGTGGGATAATCATTTCCGTAAACACTGAGGCACTTAAGCTTGCCTATACCAACCTGAGCTATATAGGGAAGGAGGTTGTTCGGAATACCGTTGGGGTCTTCACCGATAAGTCCGCTCTTGTGTGCTCCTATAGGATTAAAATATCTGAGTACGGATACGCTGAGCTTATCGTCGGAAACGCACATATCCTTGAGCATTCTCTCTATCATAAGCTTTGTCTCACCGTAGGGATTAGTCGTCGAAAGGGGGAAATCCTCCTTGATCGGAACCGTCTTAGGCATTCCGTATACTGTTGCACTTGAAGAAAATACTATAACCTTAACACCGTATTTCTTCATTGCTGCGCAAAGATTAAGCGTTCCGGTAAGGTTATTGTGATAATACTCGATAGGCTTTGCAACGCTTTCACCTACTGCCTTGAGTCCTGCAAAGTGAATAACACTGTCAATGTCGGGGTTCTCCTCGAATATTCTGTCCAGAGCTTCTCTGTCAAGCATATCCGCCTTATAGAACTTAAAATCCTTGCCAGTTATCTTTTTTATTCTATCGTTCGACTCCTCGTGAGAATTCATAAGGTTATCAAATGATACCACATCATAACCTGCCTCGAGAAGCTCAACTATCGTATGTGAGCCTATATATCCGGCTCCGCCTGATACCAATACTGACATATCTTTATCCTCCAAAAAATTATTTTGTTATGTACTTTTCCACGATCTCGTTAAGCATATCTTCTTTTTCTTCCATATCCGCGACAAGCTTGAACTGGTTTCTCGCTCTGTCGAGATTATGCTCGGGATACTCTGTTCTGAAATAAGTATCTCCGTCTATATAGTCGGTAAGGAAGCGCATACCCGTCTCAAGTGTTATAACGTACGCACCTGCGGGAAGCATTCTTATCTCGGTCTCCGTAACAGATCCGCCGAGCCCTCTGATGTAGCCCTTTGCAAAAGCATCGAACATATCCGTCTTTACAAAAACCTTGCAAAGATCTGTCTCATCCTCCGCGGCACTTGAGGCTCCGAAGCGTATAGCGTCTCCGAAATCGTAAAGGAGAGATCCGGGCATTACGGTATCGAGATCGATAACCGCAAGAGGCTTTCCCGTATTACTGTCAAGCATTATGTTATTAAGCTTTGTATCGTTATGTGTAACTCTGAGAGGAAGCTCGCCGCTTGCTATCTTATCAACGATGAGTGAGCATTTTGCTTCTCTCTCACAGAGAAACTCTATCTCCTTCTTGCATCTGTCTGCCCTTCCCGACGCATTTTTCTCAAGTGAACTAAGGAAAGTTGCGAAGCGGTGCTTGGTGTTATGGAAATTGGGAATAGTTTCATACAGAGTGGAAGCATCGTATCCGGAAAGCTGGCACTGGAAATTACCGAATGCTTCGCCTACAAGCTCAAAAAGCTCTGTGCTCTCTGCGCTGTCCTCGGTTTTTGCATCTTTAATAAAGAGATACATTCTCCACGTATCACCGTTTTCATCGAGGAAAAACGTCTTTCCGTCGTTTGCGAGGACTACCGTGAGCGTTTCACGCTCGGGGTCGCCGCCGTTATTTTTTATAAGCTCTTTGAGATAGGTGGTTACACCGTAGATGTTCTCCATTACCTCATCCGGCTTTTTGAATACGTTTTTATTTATCATCTGAAGCACGTATCTGCTGCCCTTATCGGTAGTGATAAAATACGTACTGTTTATGTGACCTGTTTTGCACTCCTTGCAATCGGTAGCCTCTCCGTCAAGCGCGAAGAATGAAGCGAGTCTAATAGCCTTATCCATCATCAATTCTCCCAAAGCTTTTCGGGATACTGTCCCGACTGTACAAGAGCCTTTATACTGTTATATACAAATTCCTTATCCTGCGCGTATGTAACGCCGTACCACATGGAGTTAGAGGTATATACCTTTACGTTACACTTGCCGCCATGCATCATTTCTTCAACCGCGAGAGGAAGATAATATTCCTTCTTTATCTCATCATAACCGGTATTTCTGAGGAAGTTCTCAAATCCCTTTTCAATATGCGGGAACACCTCGGGAGTGAATCCCCAGCAGTTCATGGATGCGGTGGTTTCGGGGGAAATGCTTACCCAATTTCCGTCGTCGTCAAGATATTTCGCACCGTCTCCGTCCTTTTCTATCTTTGTTCTTTCCGTAACACCGGTAAGCATACCGTCAGCGTCAACAAAGCATTCGCCTCTTGAAACCGAACCGTTCTCGGTAAGAGTATTCCTTAGAGGATATCCTACCATGCAGCATTCGGAAACTCCGTTATTGCATTCTGCATTTTTGAGGTGAGATGCAAGCTGCTCAAAAGCAGATCTTCCGTAAAAATCGTCGGCATTGATAACCGCAAAGTTATCGTCAACTATGTTACGCGCCGCCAATACCGCATGAGCTGTACCCCACGGCTTGACTCTATCGGGGTTTACTTTATAGAATGAAGGAATATCGTCCTTCTCCTGGAACGCGTATTCTACTTTTATATTTCCTGCTATACGCTTACCTACCGTATCAACGAAGGCATCGTAATTTTCTCTTTTGATAACAAATACTACTCTGTCAAATCCGCTTTTCACAGCATCATAAACAGAAAAGTCGATAATAAATTCGCCATTGTCGGTAATGGGTGTAAGCTGCTTGAGTCCGCCGAATCTCGATCCCATACCGGCAGCAAGAACAACAAGTGTCATATTATCCTCCTAAACGTTATTTTAATAGACACAACTATCTATCTTATATATTATACCCCTTTTATCTCCGCTTGAAAAGAGGTTTGACCCTTAATTTACATTTTATTTACTTTTAAATTGCTTCTTCTATAAAAAAACTATTGACACACGTATTTTTTTATGGTATAATAAAGTGTATCAAATAATACACTTTTCATAAGAGGTGCGCGAATGGAAATCAAAGAAACAGCCGAACGCATTCTTTGGGCAAATATTTTTTCATCACTTACGCATGAGCAATCGACCCGGCTCGCAAGTCTGTCGTCGGTATGCACTTTCGGAAGCGGTGAGGAGATCGGCAGATCCGCAAGAGGAACTCTCTCGCTCGTTCTCAGGGGCGGTGCAGAGGTCTACTCGACGGATGACAGCCGAAGCACGCTTCTTCGTGTAATACGCGAGGGAGACGTCTTCGGAGTTGCGGGACTTTTTACCGGAAGTGAAGCTGTCAGCCGTATAATCGCAAAGGGAAAGACGCAGATCCTTCTTATACCGAAGGACGCTATAGTCTCCCTTCTTACGGAAAACCCGGCTTTTGCAGAAGATTATATATCATTTCTTGAAAAAAGAATTGCCTTTCTCAACAAGCGTATATCCTCGTTTACCGCCGGAAGCTGTGAGAGAAAGCTCGCACTCTTTCTGTCTTCGGTATCAGAGGACGAATCATTCACGCTGAGCATACCGTTCGCCTCTCTTGCAAGACAACTTGACATGGGGCGTGCATCATTTTACCGTGCTCTTGGAATACTTGAAGATGCGGGGCTGATCTCTAAAGACGAAAAGAGAATAACAGTTCTCTCCCGTGCGTCTCTTAAAGAAAAGTACTCATAAACACAACGGAGGACAACACAAATGAAAAAAACATTATCACTTATCATCATCGCACTTATGACACTGACGCTCCTCACCGCTTGCCAAAAGAGCGGCAACGACGAGGTCACCACTACTACTCCTTCCGGTGAGGTAGTTCTCGATAAAGAGCTCGAGATCAGAGTTTCTGTTCTCAGCGGAACGACCGGTATGGGCATTGCTCCCCTTATAAAGAGTGCGAACGAGGGAAAAGAACCTCTCAATTACAAGTTTGATATTCAGTCGGATGCTACTCTTATTGCTCCCGGCATTATAGGAGGAAAGGTAGACATCGCGGCAGTTCCGACGAATCTTGCCGCAACCCTCTATAATAAGACAAACGGCGGAATAAAGCTTCTCGCCGCTAACACGAAGGGCGTTCTCTACATCGTAAGCAAGGACACCGCTGTAGATTCTATAGACGATCTCAAGGGAAAAACGGTTCACGTTCCCGGTGCGGGCACAAACCCCGAATACCTTCTCAAATACGTTCTTACCGCAGCGGGTCTTGAGGTGGGAAAAGACGTTACTCTCGATTACACCTATCAGAGCCCCGATGCTCTTACAGCTGCCCTCGCATCCTCGACAGACGTTTCCTATGCGCTTCTCCCCGAGCCTAAGGTAAGCGCAGCTCAGGGCCAGGTAAGCGATCTCAAGGCAGTGATCAACCTCACGACAGAATGGAACAAGGTCAGCCAGGGCTACGAGCTCTATCAGGGATGCGTTATAGTAAGAAAGGCTTTCCTCGACGAGCATCCGAACGAGGTTGCGGAATTTCTCAGAGCATACAAGGCTTCTATCGAAAGTGTAACGGCAGACCCCGCAGCAGCATCCGAGATCATCGCTGAGGTCGGCATAATTCCGAAAGCGGCTCTCGCAAAAAAGGCTATTCCGAACTGTAATCTTTGCTACGACGACAGTCAGAAGATGAAGGATTCTGTTCTCAAGCTTTTCCAGATACTTCACGATCTTGAGAAGTCATCTGTAGGCGGAAAGGTTCCCGCAGCGGACATCTTTGCTGATTGAGGATCATGAAAAAAATTATTGTAAAAACCATAAAGGCGGTCCTTTGTGCCGCCTTTTGGATTATACTGTGGCATCTTGCCGCAATGAAGGTCGACCTTGAGGTAATACTTCCCTCCCCTGCCGCAGTTACCTTCAGACTGCTTGAGCTTATGCGGGACGGAGAATTTTATCTTACGGCGTTTACTTCTCTCCTGCGGGTGCTCACCGGTATAATAGCAGGTGTACTCATAGGATGTATATGCGCTGTCCTGACAGCAAATATATCCGTACTCGATACTCTTCTCTCACCTGCGATCTCTGTTATAAAATCAGTTCCGGTCGCATCCTTTATAATTCTTCTTATGCTTTGGGTAGATAAAAACTCTCTCCCCGCGTTCATTACCTTTCTTATAGTTTTTCCGCTCGCGTGGGCAAACATATCTACGGGAATCAAAACCGCTCCCAAAAACCTTCTTGAGATAGCTAAGGTATATAAATTCGACCCTATGAGGAAGGTGCTTCACATATATATTCCATCTCTTATTCCCTTCTTTATCAGCACGGCAAAAAGTGCACTCGGTCTCGCCTGGAAGGCGGGTATAGCCGCAGAAGTGCTTGCAGTTCCCGCTATTGCCATAGGAAGCGAGATATATCTCTCAAAGAACTTCTTCGAGACTACCGACCTTTTTGCATGGACTATAGTGACACTTGTTCTGAGCGTAATGGTAGAGTCTCTTATAGGCGGACTTCTTTCCCGACTTTCAAGAAAATACGACTACAGATCGGAGGAAAACGAGCATGCCGAAAATTAAAGCGATCACCAAAAAATTTTCAGATATTACCGTTCTCGACTCTTTTTCCGCTGAGATCAGGAAAGGAAGCGTGACTGCGCTCGTCTCTCCCTCGGGCAAGGGAAAGACGACCCTTTTACGCATTATCGCCGGACTTGACAAAGACTTTTCGGGAAGCGTTGAGGATGTGGGAACTATCTCTTACTGTCCACAGGATATTTCACTTTTTCCGTGGTACAGTGCGGAGAAAAATCTCACCGTGGTTCTCGGGGACTCTCAAAAGCAAAAAGAAGATATCCGCACCGCACTCGAGGTATTCGGACTTTTGGACGCGGCAAACAAAAAGCCGCATGAGCTTTCGGGCGGAATGTGCCAACGCGTAGCTATAATAAGAGCGTGGCTTGCAAATACTGACACAGTCCTTCTCGACGAGCCGTTCAAAGGGCTTGACAGCGAGACGAAATCGTCTGTGATAAGTTACCTTAAGGAAACCAAGAAGGACGGCAGAACGGTGATTTTTACGACTCACAGCGAGGACGAGCTGACGCTCTTTGCGGATGACATTCTGAAGCTGTAACAATTAAAAAATATTTTAGCATCCCCAATGAGACAGGTCTATAGGGGATGCTTTTATATTGAAGACCTATGCAAGCAAAAAAGGGTGAGCTACACTTTCGGTGGCTCACCCCATATATTTTACTGTGCTTCCTTGAGCGCTTTATTTTCTTTTACCTTTGTCTCTATCTTTTTATATATAAATCTTGAAAGGAATGCAAATGCTATTCCGAGAACGCATCCGACTATAACGTCTGTCGGATAATGAACAAAGAGATAAAGGCGGGATATCGCAATAAGCGAAGCGAGCACGAGTGCGGGTATTCCGTACCTCTTTTTGCAGGTAAGCGCGATTGCGGTAGCTCCCTCAAAAGAGGCAATCGTATGCCCGGACGGGAAAGAAAAATCGTGGAGACGTTCGACGAGAAGCTCTATCCCCTCAAGCAGATCATAGGGTCTTATACGGCCTACAAGCGGCTTCAGTGTGATGTTTGCGGTTATAAGCCCCATTATCAGTGCCATCGCCATAACGCATCCCGTTTTTCTCGTTTTACGGAAAACAAGCAAAGCCGCTGCCAAAGCTATCCAGAACCAACCGTGATCTGCGAGGAACGTGATCTTAGGCATTACAAAATCGAGAAACGGAGATGTCAGATTCTCTCTTATGAACAAAAGTATCTGAGCTTCAAAGTGATTGAGTGCATCCATATATCAAACCTCATTCCACAGATTTAAGAGACGTAGCCATCTCTATAGATGTGATCTTTCTTCTCATAAAGAGATTTACAAGTAAAGCAAACAGGAGTGTTACAACGACGGCAAGTATAAAGCTTAGCCATGATATCTGCACCTCAAACCGTATCATATCTACCTTTACCTTGTCCATGCAGTACGCGTGCAGTGCGATTCCGAGTGGGATACCGACGATAGCACCTGCCAGTGTGAGTATATTATTTTCTCTGAAGATATACTTGCAGCACTCGTTCTTATGGTATCCGAGAACGCGGAGAGTTGCGATCTCGCGCACTCGTTCCGTGATATTTATGTTGGTAAGATTGTAGAGGACCACAAAGGCAAGCGCACCTGCCGAAACTACGACGATAAGAATAAGATAGACCATATTATCGAGCATAGCGGACGTTCTTTCCTTGACCTGTTCCGTAACGGTTACCGAAAGTGCATTCTCGGACGCGGAGAGCTTTGCGCCGAATGCGAGAGGATCGACTCCGTCCTTATGATTTATAAGAACGCTGTTATATTCGACATCGCCTCCCGCCTCTTTAAAGGTATCCGCAGAAAGGATAACGTAGTTTGAAACGTAATTTGCAAATACACCCGATATTCTGAACGAATATGAATTATAGTCGCTATCTGTAAGAGTTATCTTATCTCCGACCTTTATGCCGAGAGACTCGGCAAGACCTGTATTGACTACGGCCTCTCCAATATTCGGGAAAGCAATATTTTCACCGTCAAGCGAAAGCTTTATAAAGCTGTCCACGTCTTTATCCGAGGAAACAAGCATATTTGCACTCTTTACGTTTTCACCGAGCTTGACGTCTACTGCAGACTGATGAACGAAAAGGTATTCGCTGATATCATCATATGCAGCAGCAAAGTCTTCCCCGAATTTCTCATCATCAGAATAAGCGTCCTTAAGCACCGTGCTCACATCATAAACGGTAACGTCATCGTACTGATAATCAACGATATTACATATCGAGTCGTACATTCCGAATCCGGTAAGGAGAAGTGCTGTGCAGCCTCCGATGCCGAGTATCATCATGAACATTCTCTTTTTATATCTGAAAATATTTCTCGCTGTGACCTTATGCAGGAAGGAAAGTCTTCTCCAGATAAAGCCCACACCCTCAAGAAGTATTCTTCCGCCGTTTCCGGGAGAGGTCGGGCGCATAAGCTCTGCGGGAGACGCCGCAAAGGAACGCTTAAGGCAATATACCGTAACTCCTATTGAGCAGAGAAGCGATGCGGCAAGAGATATTGCAAGAATGATCGGATCGAATACGTAATCCACGCTTGCCGAGAAATCATACATGATGGTATAGATATTCCATATGAGGCACGGCAAGAACTTTGTTCCGAGAGCAAAACCCGCTCCGCAACCGAGGAAAGAAGCGATTCCCGCGTAGGTAACGTACTTTCCGCGTATCTCTCTCTTTTTAAGCCCCAGCGCCTTAAACGTACCTATCTGTATTCTCTGTTCTTCTACCATTCTCGTCATAGTGGTCATACAGACAAGAACAGCTACCGCAAAGAAAAACGCGGGGAATATTTTACCTATAGCGTTTACTATTTCGGTGTCGTTTTCAAAGCACACGTAACCGGTATTGTAAAGTCTGGTAAAGGCAAGATCCTTCCATTCTATCGTAGTCTCGGTATATTCTATAGCCTTACGGATCTCCTCGCGCGCATCTGCAATTTCCTTAGCAGTCTTATCGCTTTCGCTTGCGAGCGTGTCCTTAGCCTTATTGTATTCGGAATATCCGTCGTTTATCTCCTTGAGAACAGACTCGGCATTTTCCTTGAAGGCGAGCAGAGGAGCAAGCGCGGCTTCAACCTCGGCAAGCTGATATCTGTATTTTGTAAGATTGTAATTTATCTCTGTCTTTTCAGCGTCGGGTGCTATAGACAACTGCTTCTCCAGAGCGTCAATAACTATTTTGAGCTGGTCTCTGCTTTGCGTGAGAGGGACAAGATTTTTATCAAGGGCTTCCTTAGCTTTATCATATTCGCCCTTTGCGGCATCAAGCTCTGCAAGTGTTTCGGAAAGCTTGACCTCAGCTTCTGACTTTGCTGCAAGGAAGCTCTTCTCAGACTCGTTAAGATCTGCTTCTTTTTTGAGAAGCTCGACCTTGAGCTTTGCCATTTCATCCGTTGTTCTTTCCTTGAATATACCAACGCACGCGGCAGATATCTTATCCGATGCGATCTCAAGTGCATCGTTATATTCATCCGAATACATCTCACCGCTGATATCGTAATCTATGAACACCTCATCGTAAACGCCATCGGACGATATGAAAGCATCCTCCGTAAGATATACAAACGCCGCTACAGAACCGTTTCCGAGCTTTGTGGTACCTCTCTCATAATTAAGATAGTACGGAGACGTAGCTATTCCGACTACTGTAAACTTACGCTCGGAAAAGCTCTCCTTCGTCTCATCCGAATTATTATCCGTGACGGTTACCTCCTTACCGAGGAATTCCTCTCCGAAAAATCTTCCGTCAAGAACACACTCGGATGACGTCTGAGGAGCTCCTCCGTAAAGGTAATTGAGCTTATTGATATTCTGACCTATCGAATGGAATCTGTATACGCTTTCCTCTCCGGCACCGACAACGGTGAGGGCATCCTCAACGTAAGCACCCTCGGCAAACAGGACACCGTCCACGTCAAGAAATCTGTCAACCTCCGTGCTGTTCACTCCAACGGGAGAGACCACACGAAAGTCGAACATATTTCCGAGAGTTATGTATTTATCACCTGCAGCAAGCATCGTATCTCTCGTTACCCTTATTCCCGAGAAGAAGGCAACACCGATAGCAATTATCGCAAATATGGCGAAAAAGCGTCCGATTGATGAGAATATCTCACGCCTCGTCGATTTACGCATCATTCTACTCATAAATTTTTTCCTTTCAAATTAAAAAGAAATCACCAATCTATCTCGGAGGGAGACTTCGGGGACTTATTCGTTTCTACCGATTCTATCTCTCCGTTCTTTATGCGGATAACTCTGTTTGCCATTTCGGCAATAGCGGTATTGTGCGTAATGATTATTACGGTCATACCGTTTTTCTTTGAGGTATCGTAGAGAAGTTCGAGTATACTCTTTCCCGTATTATAATCGAGTGCGCCCGTGGGCTCGTCGCAGAGGAGAAGCTTCGGCTTCTTGGCAAGAGCTCTTGCTATTGCCACCCTTTGCTGTTCACCGCCCGACAGCTGCGACGGGAAATTTTTCAGCCTTGTCTCGAGCCCCACCATCTGAAGCGCATCCTTTGCGGGGATGTGATTTTTTGTAAGGCTTGCGGAAAGCTCTACGTTTTCTATAGCCGTAAGATTGGGAATGAGATTATAGAACTGAAATACAAAGCCAACGTCGAGCCTTCTGTAATTTGTAAGGCGCTTGCCCTTAAACGAGGTTATCTCCTGCCCGTCTACGACTATTTTTCCTCCGGTAGCATCGTCCATACCTCCGAGAACGTTCAGAAGTGTCGTTTTTCCCGCTCCGCTGGGACCGAGAATAACGCATATTTCACCCTTTTCGATCTCAAAGCTCGCATCGCTGAGGGCTCTTATTTTGACGTCCCCCATTTTATAAAGCTTACTTACCTTTTCAAAACTTATATAAGCACTCATTTTTTCACCTCTCCGTAAATGAGATATATTTATAGTATAATCCAATATATTATATCAAATTTTGATTACAAAAAAATTAATTGGTATAGACCTTACTGTAAATATTAAAGCGCCCATGTCAAAAGACACGGGCGCTCACCAAAATATTTATCAGTTCTTTGTCGCGTCAAGGAAGACTACGACCTTTCTGTTGTTTTCACTTCCGATAGAGTTTGTGGAAACGCCTTCTATCTCCTGGATAGTGGAATGAATGATCTTTCTTTCATAAGGATTCATAGGCTCAAGAATAACGCTCTTCTTATACTTAAGGACCTGCTCTGCCTTCTTTACTGCGAGAGCTTTAAGTGTTGCTTCTCTCTTTGCTCTGTATCCTTCTATATCGAGTGTGAGCTTTGAATAGGATTTTTCCTCGTCGTTCTCTCTTCTGTTAGCTGCAAGGCTGGAAAGATACTGGAGAGAATCGAGAGTCTCGCCGTGATGTCCTATGAGAACTCCGACGTCATCTCCATTGCCCTCGATAACTACTGCGAGCTCGTTTGTCGTGTTGTAAAGCTCTGTATTATAGGAAGCCTTTGCATTTTCAAGGCCCATATTCTTAAGAACGTTTGCGATAAATTCCATTGCCTTATCAGCATTGTCCTTACCGTACTCGAAGGAATACTCTCCGAGCGAGCCTCCGATTCCGAGGAAGCCCTTTTTGGGTTCTGTAACGACTACGCCCGAAAGAAGCTCTGCGGAAACTGAAAGCTGTTCTGCAGCAATGAGGGTTGCTTCCTCCATAGACTTTGCCGATACGGTGATCTTCTTCTTCATATAACCTCCGGCCGAACTTTGTCGGCACTCAACTTTAATTTCTTTTATTTGTTATTCTTTTTGCGGTCGTCCTTTTTTACGGGCGCCTGCTCTATTGCGAGCTTTTCGCTAGTTTCTTTTGCCTGTTTTCTTTCGCGTTCCTCCTGCATGTCGGCTACTATCTTCTTCTGTTCCTCGTAGCTTTCATAATCCTCATCGTCGATGTGGTGGAGTGAGCGTACCTTAGGTCTGTTCGGGTCTCTTTCCTTTTTAACCTGCTTGACGTTCTTACCCATAAGTGCTCTTTCCGCTTCCTTATAATCCTCTTCGGTAAATTTGGGAAGGGGCATTACCTTACTCATAATGAACTGCTTAAGGGTATTGAGCACACTTCTGAATATCCAGTATACACCTATAGCACCGGGAACCGCAAACGTAAAGAACACGCTCATGAGGGGCATAGTAAAGTCCATCATATTGTTAGAGCATGCCGCCTGCTGATCTGTTGCTCCCTGAGAGGGCTGATAGATAAACTTTCTCGAAAGCTTTGAGCTGAGAAAGTAGGTAACGAACGTAAGAAGGGGTATAAGAAGGAGCCATGAGAACGTCTCAAACGAAGGCGTTCCCGCAAGGTCAAGACCGAGAAAGCTCATGTTCGGAAGATCCGCAACAGAGGTGAACTTTTCTGCGACCTCGGGTATTTCCGAGTAATTTTCCAGCCCGAAGTTTTTGATCTCATTTATAAGATTGATCGTTCTGTCAGCAGTCACACCGGAAAGAGCAGATGGCTCTACGCCTTTAAGCTCTGCGGTCTTATTGATGATGGCCTGAATAGCCTCGGTCGAAAGTCCCGAAATATGCTTAAAGGGGTTGTAAACGATGTTGTAAAGTGCCATGATGATCGGGATCTGTATGAGCATCTGCAAGCATCCGCTGAACGGGCTGTAGCCCTCCTTCTGCTGCATCTCCTGGATCTCCTGCATCATTTTCTGTTGTGTAGGTTGATCGTTGCGTCCTGCGTATTTCTTTCTTATTGCCATCTCCTTGGGTCTGAGGCGGGCAGCGTTTATCGAGTTTTTCTGCTGCTTTATTGCAAAGGGAAGCATAAATATCTCAATCACGAAAGCGAAGAGCAAAAGCGCAAAAATATAATTCTCCTGCGCTACCCAATAGCAAAACTGCATAACGTAGCCAAAGGGTATTGCTATAATGTTAAATATCGAATTCATAGCATTTCAGGGTGAGGATCCACCCTCTCCTTAAAAATAATTGATCCGCGCGGATCGTAGGTCATTCGGATGTGCTTTCATCCGATGATTCTTCACTGTCACTGTTATCCCCTGTCGTATCGATATTCGAATATCTTTTCATAGGATTCCACTTCTCACCCTTTTTAGGCACGGGATCATATCCCCCACATGAAAAAGGATTACACCTCAGTATCCTGTAAAAGGTAAGTAAAATACCGACGATAAAGCCGCGTGTTCGAAACGCCTCAAGGGCGTAGGCAGAGCATGTAGGAGTAAACCTACACGTCGGGGTACGTTTCAGAGGTGACAGGAATTTCTGATAAAATCTTATCAGCCAAATGCAAATATATTTCATTGTACCGCAGTGTTCTCACCGTTTCCGATAAGGTGCAGATGTGTGAATGCTGCGAGAATATCCTTCTCGGCATCCGTGCTTTTAAGCTCCACCGCCGCCCCTCTTACGGACAGCACAACGAGATTTCCGCCCTTGACGTCATACTTTTCGAGTACCGAGCAAAGACCTGCCTTAACGACTCTTCTTGCTCTGTTTCGCTGCACGGCACCTCCGAGCTTTTTGGAGGTAGATATTCCGTATCTGTTTACGTTTCGGTCAAGCATAAGGTTCTTTCTTATTTTTTGCGCTGCAAAGTCGCGCAAAACGTAGACTGACACCGTTTTTGCAACGTATTTTTTACCCTTTGCATACGCCTTTCCGAAAAGATGATTTTCTTTCAATGCAACGATCTTCACCGTAACCTCCCAAAGATCAAAGTCAAGAGCTTTTAGTGTGAAACAAAACTAAGCGGTGACTTTCTTCCGCAAATTTTAAACTTCTTTTTAATAAAACTTCGCTACTATGAAAATACCGATGACCTTTTTTATAAACCAGTCATCGGCATTCTGTTAATATAAGCTACCGGGAAAAATCAATGAGTAAGCTTTTTTCTTCCCTTTGCACGTCTTCTCTTAAGTACGTTTCTTCCGTCAGCAGTCTTCATTCTCTTACGGAAACCGTGCTCCTTCTTACGCTGGCGCTTTTTGGGTTGATAGGTTCTCAGCATTAACTTGCACCTCCTTAATTCGAATACTGGAAGCGTCTTGCCGCACCCACAAGTCAACAGACTCGCGAAACATTACGCTTGTTTTCACACAAATTACTAAGATATTATACTACAAAACACTCGGTTTGTCAATAGCTTGTACCGACAAATATCAGAATGTTTTTTGTTAATTTACT
>SVRJ01000030.1 GCA_015064885.1 Oscillospiraceae bacterium | reverse complement strand
ACGTGCTATTGACAAGCACATGCTTTTATGTTATAATTAAAAACAAGAAGACATATATGAAAGGAGAAGAAACAATGAAGAAAGCTTTGTCTTTAGCTCTTACGTTCGTTATTCTTGCGTCTGTGTTCGGCTTTGTTCCCACAGAGGCCTCTTCTAATACTCTTATATCTACGTATGAGGATGCAAAGGACGGCGACCTCCTTTATGAAGTCAAATTCGGTGAGACGACCGGAGTTTATACCTCTAAGATGTTTCATTCCTCGGACAGACAAGATTTGAATCCTGACGAAATCGTTTCTATACTTGACGGTGGAAGAACTCTTGCTCTTCATAAAGCAAGTACTCAAGATATGAGCTTGTGGTACGGGGATAATATCGACGGCCTTACGTTAGGAGACGGCAAGGTTTATACTATCGCCATGGAAATTCTGCTTCCCGATCACAGAGGAGGTGTATATGTTAATTTTCCCACGGCAGAAAAGCTTGAAGCCCTTGATAAGGACCCTATGCAGACGAATAACAGATACCATTCAAATCTGTACGGTGTTTACGGACGCTTTGGTGGGAACGGCGACCTTGGCGCGAAAAAGGGGATAAAAAGAATTGCCGGCAAATATAAGTTCAACGAGAGCTCTTATGCGGAATTCGAGCCTATAATTATTGCAAGCGGCACTTTCCGCAATCTTGCTCTTGTTATATATGACAGAACGTGTTTGGTTTTTATAGGTCCTTATTCTTCATCATGTGATTCGTACCAGTTTATTGACTCATTCGATTTCGATTATTCGTTTGTCACGGATGGATATAACGATCTCGGATTTACCGTAAATATGAGCTTTGGTAGGGAGAACGAACCGATCATAGTTAAAAACGTTAATATATATAAAGGCGACGATTATATTACAGGAAAATACCACGTTCCGTCATATGCGAAGGATATGAGGTCTGATTGCTTGATCTGCCTTAACAAAGTTAAAAATACTACCGTCCCCGTAACTACAACAAAGCCTGTCGTTACGACGCCAACACCTACGGTGACTACTTCGGCAGCCGAAACGACTACCGTTACTCCCGAAACTACAGTCTCACCGGAGACTACTACCGCTCCGCCTGACAATAAAAACGGCTGCTCCTCCGCAGTAACAAGCGGACTTACACTCATTGCTCTCGTTTCTCTTGCAGGTGTTATAACCGCAAAAAAACGCAGATAAAGCTATTAAAACTATAAATACATCCCCCGAAAAGAGGCTTTATACTCCTTTTCGGGGGTGATTTTTTGATAAAGGTTTCTGAATTATAAACAAAAGGTTAAAAAAATATAAAAATCACGCACACCCTATTTACAATCACGTGATTGTGTGGTATAATTATAGTACAGAAATGGAGGTGGTGAAATGCTGAAGACATTACCGGGTACGACAATAGAAGTTTCCGGGATAACCGAGAATACCTCGCGGATGTTGTTTGAAGGCATTTTTGCCGCGGGAGGAATAACTCTTTCACAGGTTTCGGTAATGACGGGACTTGAACCTTACATGATACAGAACTGGGTGAAGAGAGAATTTGTTTCACCGCCGGTGAAAAGACAGTACAGTGCCGATCAGTTTGCACGTATAGTTATCATTAATATGCTTCGTGAGTCTATTCAACTCGATCGCATATGCGGACTTCTGTCGTATATCAACGGCAGGCTCCACGATGAGAGCGACGACCTTATCAGTGACAGTGAGCTGTATCACAAGTACGTTGAGCTTATCTCTCATACCGGAGGTATAGTTACAAACAGAGAATCTGTCAGAACGGCAGCGGAACAGGTAGCGGCTAACTACGTAGAGCCGATACCGGGTGCGCGCCAGAGACTTGTCAAGATCCTTCAGGTAATGGCATACGCTCATTATGCGAGCATATCCAGAAGTGCAGCCGAGGAAATTCTTTCGTCATTAAATTAATTTGCACGCTACCGCATATTATCTACTGTTACAAAAGTAACGTATTGGTTTAATCATTTTAAATTTTAAGCAGCCGCAAATGCGGCAGAATGGAGATTATTATGTTTGCTTGGTGGGATTCTCTGAGCCTCGTGTCTCAAATATTTGCATGTGTTGCAATTCCCGCAACGGTCGTCTTGCTTGTACAGACGGTGCTCATGCTTGTGGGAATAGGACTTGAAGCCGACGGAGGAGATATTTCAGTTGGAGAGTCTATAGACGCCGACGGTCCCGAATTTGACGTTGACCTTGACGGAATGGATGCTTTGCGTATATTCTCGATCAGAGGTATTATAGCGTTTCTTGTAGTATTCGGATGGGTCGGATTTGTCATGGACCGCGCGGGAATTATGCTTCTCATAACTATTCCCGTAGCCGCTGTATGCGGATTCTTAATGATGCTTGTGCTGGCTTTGCTTATGCGCACTGTTATGCGCCTTCGCAACGACGGCAATCTTGATAACCGAAACGCTCTCGGTGTTTCGGGTAGGGTATATCTTACAGTTCCTCCCGCTCGTACGGGGGAGGGAAAGGTCAACGTTCTGCTTCAGGGTACCTATGTTGAGCGTGATGCGGTGACCGATGAGGGAGAGCCTATACCTACAGGTTGTGAGATCGTTGTTATCGGCCTCAGCGGACAGACAACGCTTGTAGTCAAGCGCAAGTAAAAAACAATTCAGAAACAAAATTTATATCGGAGGTATTATTATGGGATCTGAAACTGTTATTCTCGTGTGTGCCATCGTTCTGGTGGTTATGTCGTTTATTATCTGGGCGTGCTCAAGATATAAAAAGTGCCCCTCAGATAAGATCATGGTCGTGTACGGTTCTATCGGTAAGAATAAGGACGGTACAAACAGAAGCGCCAAGTGTATTCACGGCGGCGCGGAATTTGTAGTTCCCGTTTTCCAGTCATACGCTTTCCTTGACCTTACTCCCATATCGATCCAGGTGGACCTTAAAAACGCTCTTTCAAGACAGAATATCCGTATCGACGTTCCTTCTCGTTTTACTGTTGGTATTTCTACCGAGCCCGGCGTAATGCAGAATGCGGCAGAGCGTCTTCTCGGCCTTCAGCTTTCCGAGATCCAGGAGCTCTCAAAGGATATCATCTTCGGTCAGCTCCGTCTTATTATCGCAACCATGGACATTGAGGAGATCAATACAGACCGCGATAAGTTCCTCGCAGCCGTAAGTAGCAACGTTGAAACAGAGCTTAAAAAGATCGGTCTTCGCCTTATCAACGTTAACGTAACCGATATCAGCGATGAATCCGGATATATTGCAGCTCTCGGTAAGGAAGCTGCGGCTAAGGCTATCAACGACGCTAAGAAGAGCGTTGCTGAGCAGGAAAGAGACGGTTCTATCGGTGAAGCAAACGCGCATATGGATCAGCGTATTAAGGTTTCTCAGGCTGACTCTGTAGCTATTCAGGGTGAAAACGAAGCAAAGATGAAGATAGCTATGTCCGAAGCGGCTCTTAAGGAAAAAGAGGCTGAAGCGCAGAAGATAGCTACCACCGCTGAAAAGATCCAGGCAGCTAAAGCCCTTGAGGAATCCTACGCTGCCGAGCAGGCCGCTGAAGAAGCACGCCGTGCGCGTGAGCAGGCAACTCTCGAGGCTGATATTATCGTTCAGACAGAAGCTAAGAAGAGAAAGATGGAGCTCGAGGCAGAGGCTGAGGCTGAGCAGATACGCCGCAAGGCGCAGGGTGAAGCTGACGCTATCTACGCAAAGATGGCAGCTGAAGCTCGCGGTATGGAAGAGATACTTAAAAAGCAGGCGGCAGGTTTTGCAGAGATCGTTAAGTCTGCCGGCGGCGATGCGGAAGCAGCCCTCAAGCTTCTTATCGCAGATAAGCTCGAGGACCTCATGCGTGTTCAGGTCGATGCTATCAAGAACATAAAGATAGACAAGGTAACCGTTTGGGATAACGGTCAGAATTCGGATGGAAAGAATGCTACGGCAGGATTCCTCTCCGGCATGATGAAGTCTGTTCCCCCTCTTGAAGAGGTATTCGCGCTTGCAGGTATGCAGCTTCCCGAAATGCTCGGAAAAAAGGTTGAAGAAGCTCCCGCAGCTTCCGAAAACGAGTAATATTTGTAGCCCTCTTAAAGGAGGGCTGCTTTTTAGACGATTTTTGTTGTGAAAGTGCACAAAAATTACTATTAAAATATGTATAATAAGTAGAATTTAATTTTTTTTGCTTGTAAATCGGTTGACAAAAATATAGAAGTGTGCTATAATAATAGCATAATAACTGTGCGTGTAAGAACACAGTTTAATATTTTTCAGGAGGAAATTTCAATGAAAAAGGCACTTGTTTTAATTCTTACGATCGCAATGTTGTTCTCGGCTCTGTCCATATCAACATCTGCAATTCCGGAGGGATGCACAGCTATTGATATAACAGCAAACGTTAAGTTCTCGACTGTTGTTGATATGTATGTGAACGGTACTCCCATTATCCGTGACGATGCAAAGTTCGTGTATGCTTCCGAGTATGATCTTACTGCTTCCGTAGGTAAGGCTCCCGGCTCCGGCACACGTACTATCGAGGTCCAGAAGTTTGATAAGAAACTCTACAAGGATCAGATCCAGTTTGACGTTCACTTCATCGATGAAGGCGTATTTATGTATCCTGCTATCTGGCAGAACAATGCTGAAGACGGTTCCACAGCTAAGGCCGTTTATAAGTTCACAGTTCCCGAAGCGGGTAAGTACGAATTCGTAGTTATCGGTTGTGCAGAGATCAAGGCTGAAAACGTTGGCAAGCCCGAAAAGGAAAGAGGATTCTCTTACTCAATCGACGGTGGTCAGAAGTATCAGGTAAACATCTCCAATTCTCCGCTTGTATTCCTTCAGGGTTATAACTACGTATACTCTGTAGAAGATGCTCAGAAGGCAGTTGCTAACAAGACATATGAATTCTATCAGATGGGTTGTGTATACAACATCACAGCTGACCTTACAGCAGGTGAGCACACATTCGAGTACTACCACCTCGAGTACAACAGTGCAGACGGCATAATGAATACAGGCAACGGTCCTCGTCTTAACTACGCAGGCTTCTACTATCAGAAGTACCTTGACGAAACAGCTCTCAAGGCATATAAGTATCCTGAAGCTCCCGAGGAGACAACAGCAGCTCCCACAACTCCCAAGGAAACAACAAAGGCTCCCGCTACAACAACAAAGGCTCCCACAGCTACTAACGCTCCCTCTACAACAACAAAGGCTCCCGCTGTTACAACAGCAGCTCCCAAGAACGAAGCAGGTTGCGGCTCTATCGTAAGCGGTGCGGCAGTTATCATTGCATTTGCAGGCGCAGCTTTCGTTGCAGCTAAGAGAAAGCACTGATAATCAATTAAAATATAGAACAAGGAAGCTTCGGCTTCCTTGTTTTTTTGTTGTTTTTTACTTGACTTTAGAATGATTTTATGTTATAATATCGTCGAGATAAATGTCTCGATCAATTAACGTATATTGAAAGGATAAAAGTTATGAAAAAAACCGTTATAGCCGTAATAGGCTGCGGAAGAATAGCAGGCCATGCTCATTTTCCCGCATTTGCACAGATGGATGATATTATCGATATAAAGTACGTATGCGATATTATTCCCGAAAAGGCTCAGGCGATAAAAGAAAAATATCCGAATATAAAATATGCTATAGAGGATTATAAGGTCGCTCTTGCAGATCCCGAGGTTGAAGCTGTATACGTTATAACCCCCAATTATTCGCACTATACCATTACTATGGATGCACTTAAAGCAGGCAAGCACGTTTTCTGCGAGAAGCCTATAACAGTAAACTATGAGCTTTCATGCGAGATGGCAAAGCAGGCTGAGGAATCCGGAAAGATTCTCAATATAGGCGTATGTAACAGATACCATAAGAGCGTTGAAATGCTTGAGGAGATGAACAGAGAAGGAAAGTTCGGTAAGCTTTATCATGTTTACTGCTCGTTCAGAAGTCACCGCTCAATACCCGGACTCGGCGGATCCTTTACTACCAAGGAGCTTTCCGGTGGCGGCGTGCTCATAGATTGGGGAATCCATTTCTTTGATCTTATTCTCTATATACTTGGAAGTGCACAGATCAAAACACTTACCTGTGACACTTATTCAGAGCTTGCGAAGGATATGCAAAGCTACAAATATAAATCGATGTGGGCGGAGGATACCTCAGATACTGTTAACGGAGTTAACGACGTTGAAGAGTTTGTTTCGGGATATATCCGTACCGATAAGGCAGGAATCTCCTTTAACGGCGCTTGGGCGCAGAACGTCGGAAGAGACGAAATGTTTATAGATTTCCTTGGAGACAAGGGAGGAGCAAGACTTATCTACGGAAAGAAGTTTGAATTCTTTGACGGTGAAACTCTCACTACTACATATCCGGAATACGATATTCCTAATATGTACCTCTGCGAGAGCCGTGCGTTCATCGAATCTGTACAGAGCGGAGTTAAGAACAGAAGCCATATAGATAATATTCTTGAAAGCGCAAAACTCCTTGATGCTCTCTATGCGTCCGCTGAAAAGGGCACAGAGGTTACCTTTTGAATATGAAAAAGATAGGTATAATTGATTATTATGTCGGTGAATGGCACGCCAACAACTACCCGATATGGCTGGAGAAGATATCTGCAAAATATAAGGTAGAATACGTTTGGGCTGAGATAGACAGCTCTCCCGTTTACGGTACTACCACAGACGAATGGTGTGAAAAATACGCTGCTCATAAGTGTGCCACCATTGAGGAGGTCTGTGAAAAAAGTGATGCCGTTATGATACTTGCTCCGGATAATTCTGAAAAGCATATTGAATACGCAAGGCGTGTTTTCCCGTTCGGGAAATGTGTATATATCGATAAGACCTTTACTTCTTCATATGAAGAGGCAAAAGAAATATTCGATCTTTCGAAAAAATACGGAACACCATTTTTCAGTTCTTCCTCACTCAGATACTCTACCGAGCTTTGCGACTTTACGGACGTTAAACACCTGACCGTTGCGGGAACTGTCGCACTCTTTCACGAATATATCGTTCACCAGGCCGAGATCGCGGTTAAGCTTCTTGCTTCACACGCGCGTAAGGTCAGACTCGATATAAGCGGAAGCCAGCGTGTATGTCGCATAGAGGCTGACGGAGGAAAGACGGCTACTCTGCTTTACGTTCCTTCAATGCCATATGGTGTAACTGCTGAAGGGTATGACGGAAAGGCAATGCACAGATCGATCAAGTCGGATTTTTTTGTAGAGCTTACAAAGGATATCGTAAGATTCTTCGATTCCGGTACGGTGTCGTTTGACGTCGAGGAATCCCTCGAGGTAATGAGAATACACGATGCGGTGATGAAGGCCGAAGCATGTCCCGGTGAATGGGTAACCGTTTCCGACTGATCACAAAATAAAAAGCATATCCCAACCTGTAGGTGTAGGATATGCTTTTTATTGTTTACAAACGGGCTTTGTCGTATATTGTAAAGAGATGCTTCGCAACTTCAATAAGATAACGTGCATAATCTTTTCTTGCACATTCCGGAATCTTTGCAGGATTTACTTCGTAATTGAAATCTCCCGTATAGTTTATTGCGGCAAGACCTTCCATGACGTCATTCCAATCTATTTGACCGCAGAAAGGAGCTTGATGTTGATCTTTACCGAAGTTGTCATGTACGTGAAGCATCTTGAGCCTGTTTCCGAGGGTAGTGATAGCCTCTCGCTGATCAAGTCCCGCAACGTTGGCGTGTCCGGTGTCATAGCATGCACCTACGAGATATCCCTCGCCTTTAAGGATATCTATAGCCTCACAAAGCGGCTCTACCGGGATCGTGGTATTCTCAATAGCAATGCCGAGTTTCTTCGGTGTCGCATATTCGCAAAGCTCCCGAACGTAATCGGCAGTGCTCTGTGGGTCGTGTGTCATATGAACGACAGTCCACTTTACCCCGAGCATAGCGTCTGCCTCCATAGAGCGGAAGACCATTTCCTGATAATAGTCGTACAAAGGAAGGCTTTCTTTGCTTGCGTACTTGAAGAAGGGAAGATGAGATGTGTTTATTGCTATTCCGAGGGCGGCAGCCTTGTTTCCTATATCGTAAACGTTTTTTTGCCAGTCTCCGTCAAGAATGTATTCACGCTGCTTTTTGGAGTCTCCAACTCCGTATATTGTAGCGCAGAAATTTATATCAAAGGCTTCAAACCCTACCTCGTGGAAAAAGTCAAGTGCCTCAAACATAGTATAACGTTCTTTTCCGACCCGTCCGCTGTGAAGTCCGGAATTTGATGAAATAAGCATGAATATCCCCCTTTGCTTTTTACTTAGTTAGATTATATCATCTAAATATTGTTTTGGTAAGATTTTTTTTGAAATAAACTATTAACTTTTTCTATCAATGTTTAAAATGCGTTTGCTCTGTAAAAAATAACTTCGGAATACAGTTTTCCGGAGGAACAAAGATGAACATAAAAAGAGGAGATATTTATTATGCGGATCTCAGTCCCGTGGTGGGATCTGAACAGGGAGGTCTCCGTCCCGTTCTGATAATCCAGAATGACGTGGGAAATAAGTACAGTCCCACGGTAATAGCGGCAGCAATAACCTCGCGTATGGAAAAAGCCAAGCTTCCTACACATATAGATCTTTATGCGGATAAGGTAGGGCTTTCCAAGGACTCTGTCGTTTTGCTCGAGCAGGTAAGAACTATAGATAAGCAGCGGCTCAAGGAAAAGATGGGCCACCTTGACGATGAATCTATGAGCGAAATAAACAATGCTATCGCTGTGTCGTTTGGATTACAGGGATGATATACTTTTAGAATGTTACTTTAGTTTTTGTAACATTTATTTGAAATATTTTTTGAGTAATTATTCATTTTTGTTTGTAATAACCCTTGACAAAATCTTTGTTATGTGATAAAATATAATACAAATAAATTTTGAAGGTTGTGCGGTTGCAATCTTTCGCGGATTGCATGCCGTAGAGGCTTTAAAATTTGTAAGCGTGTGTTACACGCATTTTCGCATAAATCGAAATTATTAAAGGAGGTTGTTTACAGATGAAAGCAACAAAGAAGATTTTGGCGATCACATTAGTTCTTGTCATGACAGCACTTTGCTTCGCAAGCTGCGGCAAGAAGAACGATGTATGGAAGACAACAGAAGACGGTAAGGTTATCCTTGAGATCGGCTTCACTGGTCCCCTTACAGGCGAATATGCTAACTACGGTATCTCGGTAAGAGACGGCGCTAAGCTTGCAGTTGAAGAGATAAATGCAAAAGGCGGCGTCAACGGATTTGAGCTCAAGCTCCTCGAAGCTGACTCCGGCGGAAGCGGTGAAAAGGCTGTTCAGGGCTACGGTAAGCTCATTGACGACGGCATGAAGGTATCTCTCGGCGGTACTCTTTCCGGTGAGAACAAGGATATCGTTGCGGCTGCTAAGAATGACGGACTTCTTATCCTCACTCCCTCCGCATCCGCTCTTGACTCCATAGGCGAACCCAACGCGTTCAGACTTTGCTTTAACGACCCTCAGCAGGGAGAGATCGCAGCTAATACAATAAAGAATAAGAACCTTGCAACAAAGGTAGCTATTCTTTATGATAACGGAAATGACTACTGCGTAGGTAACGTTGATACGTTTAAGACAAAGGCAGCAGCTCTCGGTATTACTATCGTTACAGAGCAGACGTATACAGAGTCTACAAACACAGACTTTACAACACAGCTTACAGCTATCAAGAATAGCGGCGCTGAGCTCGTATTTTTCCCGATCTATGCGGCTGACGCTGCTAAGATCCTCCGTCAGGCTGCTCAGATGTCTCTCGATATCGAATGGTTCGGAGCAGACGGTCTTGACGGTCTTATCGAAAAGTGCGGTGACAACGTAGCAGACGCTGAAGGCGTTCTCCTCCTCACTCCTTTCTATGCTGACAGCCAGGAAGGCGTTGCAAAGACATTTGTTGACGCTTATAAGGCTAAGTACGGTAAGACTCCCGACCAGTTCGCTGCAGACGCTTATGACTGCATTTATACTATAGTTGCAGCTCTTACAAAGGGCGGACTTAACGCTGATAACGTTGTTACTATGTCGATCGAAGACTTCAATGCAAAAATGATAGCAGCTATGACCCAAATCGAGGTTACGGGCGCAACCGGAACAATGAAGTGGACAGCAGACGGTGAAACAGTTAAAGAGCCTATGATCCTTAAGATCGTAAACGGCAAGACTGTAGTTGTTGACTGATTTCTGCAATTAGTTTAATTTACTTATTTACACGTTACGCGCACCGCGCCCTTGGGCTCGGTGCGTGTAGGTGTTATTATCATATTTATAAAATATGCGTATTTGCATAAATGCAAAACGCTTAACCGAAAATTTTGATTATTTTTTGAAAGGACATTTCACGTAGAGAAATGTCGTGGTGTTCAAAGTGACGAATTTGATTGTAACACTGATACAAGGATTAAGCCTTGGCAGTATATATGCACTTATAGCTCTCGGTTATACCATGGTTTACGGTATAGCTAAAATGCTTAATTTCGCGCATGGCGATGTAATTATGGTCGGCGCGTATATGATCTATACAACTGTTGCGCTTGGAAAATGTCCGTCGATACTCGGAATTGTGATAAGCATCATTTTTTCCGCACTCCTCGGTATAATTATAGAATTTTTGGCATATAAGCCTCTCAGACGTGCGCCCTCACTTTCGGTTCTTATAACCGCAATAGGTGTCAGCTATTTCCTTCAGAATCTTGCACTGCTTATTTTCAAATCGGATCCTAAGAGTATCCCTACTCTTTTCAATCTTCCGCCCCTTCATATCGGTGACAAGATAACGGTTTCCGGCGAGACCCTCTTTACACTCGGTATTACCGTCGTGCTTATGATAGCCCTGACTTTATTTATAAACAAGACAAAGCTCGGTAAGGCTATGCGTGCGGTCTCAGAAGATAAAGACGCAGCTATGCTGATGGGAATCAACGTTAACAGAACTATTTCAATAACGTTTGCAATAGGCTCTGCACTTGCCGCATTTGCGAGCCTTTGTTACGGTATGTCCTATACGTATATTAAGCCGACAACAGGTTCAATGCCCGGTATCAAGGCGTTTACCGCCGCCGTGTTCGGAGGAATCGGTTCTGTTCCCGGAGCAATGCTCGGAGGAATTATGCTCGGCGTTATTGAAAAGCTTTCTATGGCGTACATATCAACACAGTTTACAGACGCTATAGTTTTCGGAGTACTTATTCTCGTACTCGTTATTAAGCCTACCGGATTGCTCGGTAAGAAAATCAATGAGAAGGTGTGAGTTATGGGCGAAAAGAAAAATAATAACCTTCTTGGTGAAAGCAAGATAAAAAAACTCATCTCGCGTGACGCCGTTACGATCTACATAGTAATTGTATTCTATGCAGTATATTCCGCAATGATCTACAGCGGAAGTGCAAGCAGACAGATGCTTAATATGGTAATTACACTTTCTTGCTATATTTTGCTTTCCGTTTCGCTTAACCTTGTCGTAGGATTTCTTGGTGAACTTTCACTCGGTCACGCTGCGTTTATGTCGGTGGGAGCATACTCGGGAAGCATGTTGTCTGTAGCTATACTTGAAAAATTCCCGCAGATACCCCTTTATGTACGTCTTCCGATCGCTATGCTGTTCGGAGGTATCATTGCGGCTGTTTTCGGAATAATTATCGGTATCCCCGTACTCAGACTTAACGGTGACTACCTTGCGATAGTTACTCTTGCTTTCGGTGAGATAATAAAGAACGTTATAATCAATCTTGATTTTACGGGAGGAGCGATAGGATACGATACAGAGCCTATTTATGAGACCCCGAAGAATCTTCTCCCCTTTGCAGCCGTTGCGGTTATAGTATCGGTAATACTTATTATAAACCTTGCTAAAAGTAAGCACGGACGCGCAATAACCGCTGTCAGAGATAACAGAATAGCCGCCGACGCTACAGGTATAAAGATAACGTACTATAAGCTTATGGTATTTGCGCTCGCTGCTTTTATCGCAGGAATTGCGGGAGTTATTTGGGGCCATAGCCTCTCTATTATCAAAGCGGCTAAATTCGATTTCAATATGTCTATTGAAATACTCGTTATCGTTGTTCTCGGCGGACTTGGAAGTGTAAGAGGATCTGTTATTGCAGCTATAATAATGATAATCCTCCCCGAAATGCTCAGAGATCTCCAGGACTACAGAATGCTTATCTATTCTATACTTCTCATCCTTCTTATGCTCTTTAATGCTTCTCCCAAGCTTATTGCAATAAGAGAAAGATTCAGTGTAAAGAACTTGATGGCAGAGGCGAAAAAAAGGGTAGCGGAAAAGAAAAAGGTAAAGGAGGGAAGCGCAAATGAATAAAGAATATCCAAAGACAAAAATGGTTGCTCCTCCACCAAATATACTTCTTCCCGAAAGAGACGTAGATAAGCCACCTGTGCTTGATGTCCGAAATCTCGGTATAGATTTCGGAGGACTCCGTGCAGTTGACGATTTTTCGATAGCGATAGGAAGGACAGAGATATCCGGTCTTATCGGACCGAACGGAGCGGGTAAGACGACTGTATTTAACCTTCTCACCAACGTATACCAGCCCACCCGCGGCGCGATACTCCTCGATGGAAAGTCTACCGCAGGTAAGCTTCCCAGCGAGGTCAACAGAATGGGTATCGCAAGAACGTTCCAGAACATTCGCCTTTTCAATAATATGAGCGTTATAGATAACGTTAAGGTCGGACTCGGAAATTCTATAAGCGAAAATCTTTTTGACTCGCTTTTCCATACACCCAGATACAGAAGAAGTGAAAGGGAAGCCACAGAGCGAGCATACGATCTTCTCAAGATATTCGATATGCAGGACCTCGCTAAGGTCGAGGCGGGTAACCTCCCCTACGGTGCGCAGAGACGACTTGAGATCCTCAGAGCCTTGGCAACCAATCCCAAGGTGCTTCTTCTCGACGAGCCTGCGGCGGGAATGAACCCCTCCGAGACATCCGAACTTATGGATAATATCCGTAAGATAAGAGACGAATTCCAGATAGCTATCGTTCTTATAGAGCATGATATGAACCTCGTAATGGGACTTTGTGAGGGTATCGCCGTACTTAATTTCGGTAAGATAATTGCAAAAGGAACTCCGGAAGATATAAAGAATAACGATAAAGTTATCGAAGCATACCTTGGCAGAAAGGAAGATGAAAATGCTTAAAGTTGACAATCTTAATGTGTATTACGGAAAAATACACGCAATAAGAGACGTTTCTTTTGAGGTCAATACCGGAGAGATCGTTTCTCTTATCGGTGCCAACGGTGCGGGAAAAACAACTACTCTTCATACCGTTTCGGGTCTTCTTCGCTCGACTACCGGTTCTATAACATTTGATGAAAAGGATATTTCTCATCTCGAGCCCCATAAGCTTATAAAATACGGAATTGCTCACGTTCCGGAGGGAAGACACGTATTTTTACAAATGACAGTTCTTGAGAATCTTGAGATGGGTGCATTTTCGATGAATAAAGTTTTAAAGGAAGATATAGAGCGTGTCTATGATCTCTTCCCGAGACTTAAAGAAAGAAAATCTCAGGTTGCCGGAACCCTTTCGGGCGGTGAGCAGCAGATGCTTGCTATGGGTCGTGCTATAATGAGCCACCCCAAGCTGCTTATGCTTGATGAGCCTTCTATGGGACTTTCTCCGATCCTTGTCGATCAGATATTCAGTATCATAAAGGACCTCCACAGTATAGGAACTACTATCCTTCTCGTTGAGCAGAATGCAGGTAAGGCTCTTAAGATATCTGACAGAGCATACGTGCTTGAATCGGGCAGAATAGTTCTCAGCGGAACAGGCAAGGAGCTTTCCGAAAGCCCCGAGATAAAGAAGGCTTATCTTGGCGGTTGATTTTAGATAAAACGGACTTTTGTATATTGCAGAAGTCCGTTTTTATATTGACAAAACAGTATACTTGTGATATAATATTATAGATAGTTATATACTTTATCGTATCTGCCGATAAGAAAAAATAATAGGAAGGTTTTTTATGATAGGAGTATTTGACAGCGGTCTCGGTGGACTTACTGCAGTAAGAGCGCTTGAAAAAATAATGCCGAATGAAAATATAATATATTTCGGAGATACGGGACGCGTACCCTACGGCACCCGCTCTGAAAGCACGCTCCTTAAATACGCAAGGCAGGATCTTGCTTTCCTTCGTACTCACGATATAAACGCCGTCCTCGTCGCTTGCGGAACGGTAAGCTCAATAGCGATAGATGATCTTCGCAGTATATCGGATATTCCCGTAGTCGGTGTTGTAGAGCCATCGGCTGAAGCTGCGGTAAAAGCGACAAAAAACAGGATCATAGGCGTTATAGGAACCGGTGTTACGGTAGCAAGCGGCTCCTTTAACAAAGCCATCAAAAAAATAGCCCCCGACGCGAAGGTTATTACTACGGCTTGTCCGCTCTTTGTTCCGCTGGTTGAAAACGGTTTTATAGAAAAAGATAACGAAATAACAAGACTTACCGCCGAGAAATACCTTGCGGATATAAAAGCAAGCGGTGCTGATACACTTATACTTGGATGTACGCATTTTCCGATAATTTCAGATATTATAGCTTCGGTAATGCCGGGAGTAACCTTGATAAACAGCGGAGAAGAGGCTGCAAAGAGTATTTACACCATGATGAAAAACGAAAATATGCTTTTAGGAGATGGCGGCGATCTCTCGTATTTTGTTAGCGATGAGATATCCGGATTCGAAAAAATTGCAGAAATGTTTCTCGGTCACAGTATAAACGGTCAGGTCAGAAAAATAAATATAGAAGAATATTAAAGTGATAATAAATTGTTAATTTTTAAAAATATTTATGCTGTCCTATTGACTTGACATAAAAATTATGGTATAATAATAGAAGCAAAAGGGAGTAGCCATACTTCGGTAAATGAACGTTCGTCAACTCGGTCGGTTTCGATTCGGGCGTTCAGCGAGTGATCGCCGGCAAGACTTTTGCGGGATCACCCGCAAAAGTCTTTTTTATTTCTTTTGCATCTATGTCTTTGAATGAAATTAAAAAACAAATTAAGAAAGGAACTTTATCACAAGATGAAATTCTACGAAGAAGACAAACAAAATGTTCTTCAAACTCTTGAAAGCGGAAATGACGGCCTTACCGAAAAAGAAGCTGCCGAGAGACTTGAGAAAAACGGCAAAAACAAGCTTGTTGAAGCAAAAAAAGAATCTCTTATAGTAAGATTCTTTAAGCAGCTCGCAGAACCTATGACCATAATCCTCCTCGTTGCCGCTGCCATATCGGCAGGTGTCGAGATATATGAGGGAATTGAGAGCGGTCATATGGGATTCCCCTCTGACGTTGTAATAATTCTTGTCGTCGTCCTCATCAATGCTATTCTCGGAGTATTCCAGGAAAGCAAGGCGGAAAAAGCAATAGAAGCTCTTCAGGAGATCGCTGCAGCAACAAGTAAGGTTATCAGAGACGGTAAGCAGATCACCGTTAAGAGCGAGGACCTCGTTGTTGGTGATATCATAGTACTTGAAGCAGGCGATGCCGTTCCCGCTGACGCCAGAATCATAGAGTGCGCAAGCATGAAAGTCGAAGAGGCGGCACTTACGGGTGAATCTGTTCCCGTAACAAAGACAGATGACGCTATTCTGGGCGAAAACGGCAAGGACGTTCCCCTCGGTGACAGAAAGAACATGGTCTTCATGGGAAGTACTATTGCATACGGACGCGGTAAGGCGGTAGTTTGCGGTACGGGCATGGAAACCGAAATGGGTAAGATTGCAGACGCACTTTCTCAGGCAGAGGAGGGAAGAACCCCCCTTCAGATAAAGCTTGCAGGTCTTTCCAAGATACTCACCTATCTCGTTATAGGTATATGCGTAATAATCTTCGGTGTCCAGCTTCTCAGAAACGGTGCCGGATTTGATACCGTTCTCAACTCCTTTATGCTCGCTATCTCTCTTGCGGTCGCAGCTATTCCCGAAGGACTTGCAACGGTAGTAACTATAGTTCTTTCTATCGGTGTTACCAATATGTCCAAGCGCAGCGCTATCATCAGAAAACTTACCGCTGTTGAGACTCTCGGATGTACACAGATAATCTGCTCGGATAAAACAGGTACGCTTACACAGAATAAAATGACCGTTGTAGAAGAGTATACTTGCGACAAGGATCTTCTTGCAAATGCTATGTCTCTTTGCAGTGACGCTGAAATAGACCCCGAAACCAAGTCTGCTATAGGAGAGCCTACAGAGTGTGCTCTTGTCAATTACGCATACGCTCTCGGACTTGATAAGACCGTAGAAAAGACAAAATTTGTTCGTGTCGGTGAAGTTCCTTTCGACTCTATGAGAAAGATGATGACCACCGTGCACAACGACGAAAATGGAAACGTTATTCAGTATACAAAGGGTGCTCCGGATGAGGTCCTCAAGAGATGTACCTCCGCTCTCGTTGAAGGAAACGTTGTTCCTATGACAGAGGAGATAAAGTCTGCTATTCTCGGACAGAATAAAGCAATGGCTGATAAGGCACTCCGTGTTCTCTGTGCTGCAAAGAAGGATCTTTCCGCGGCTCCCGAGGTATATGAGGCAGAGCTTGTTGAAAACGACCTCTGCTTTGTAGGTCTTGTCGGTATGATCGACCCCGTGAGACCCGAGGTCAAGCCCGCTATAGACGAATGTAAGGCAGCCGGTATCAGAGCTATAATGATCACGGGCGACCATAAGGATACTGCTGTAGCAATCGCTATGCAGCTCGGTATTATCGACAGCCCCGACCAGGCTATCACAGGCACACAGCTTGATGAGATCTCTGACGAAGCGTTTGAAGAGGACGTAACAAAGTATTCCGTATATGCAAGAGTTCAGCCCGAGCATAAGACAAGAATAGTAAACGCTTGGCGTAAGCGCGGTATGGTAACCGCAATGACCGGAGACGGCGTTAATGACGCCCCCTCAATAAAGAATGCGGATATCGGTGTAGGTATGGGTATAACCGGTACCGACGTTACCAAGAACGTTGCCGATATGATACTCGCAGACGATAACTTCGCTACTATCGTTTCTGCTGTAGGAGAGGGAAGAAGAATATACGATAATATCCGTAAGGCTATTCAGTTCCTTCTCGCTTCTAACCTTTCCGAGGTGCTTTCGATCTTCTTTGCAACGCTTATCGGATTTACGATATTCCAGCCCGTACAGCTTCTCTGGATAAACCTTATCACAGACTGCTTCCCGGCACTTGCTCTCGGTATGGAAAAGCCCGAGGCTGACGTTATGAAACGTAAACCCCGCGCATCGGATGAAGGTATCTTCGCAGGCGGTCTCGGTTGGGCTGTCTTCTACCAGGGCTTCCTCGTTACAGTTATCACTCTTGTTTCCTATTTCGTAGGACATTACCTTGAGGTAGGTAACTTTAACGTCGGTGAGGAAAGCATCCACGGTACCACTATGGCATTCCTTACCCTCGCTATGTGTGAGGTCTTCCACTCCTTCAATATGCGTTCGCTCCACGGTTCTATCTTCACAATGAAGGGTCAGAACAAATGGCTCTGGGGTGCAGGAGCTCTTTCGCTCATTCTTACTTCCGTAGTAGTTCTTGTTGAGCCTATCGCAAATACGTTCAGCATGGTCAATATCGGACTTGAGGAATACCTTATCGCTATGGCTCTCGGATTTGCTATAATTCCGATAGTTGAGATATTTAAGTTCTTCCACAGAGTATTTAAGAAAAAGTAATATAAAACCGATCATTACCGCCGCTCATAAGTGAGCGGCGGTGCTTTTTTCACCGAAAAGATGAAAATTTACAAATACGATATAAAAATATTCTTAAGGTACTTGAAAAAAGATCTTAAATGTAGTATAATATAGTGTAATATATTTTAAACGAAGAAAGGATGTGTTTTGTTGTTTTCTACAGTTAAGAATTTTTTGATTTCTTTTGCAATAGCATTCGCCTCCTTTGGTGTTGTGGCTTTTCTTGTAGTTGCCATCGTTGTAAACAGTATCGGCGGAGCATTTATCGTTGACCCGTTCGGAAGCGCGGAAACCGAGCCCGAAGATGACGAGGTTACATTGCCCCCCGCTCTTAATACTAAGATAGAAGGCAATTCTCTCTACATATTGGTGGTCATAACCGACTACAGACCGTCTTTCTACGGTGACTATGATTATTCGTATCTTAAGAACAGTATAGGTGTTGCGGGTGCAACGCCCTTCCCAAACGATGTCTCACCGTCTCCGGATAACGTTTCAGGTCTTCCTCTTCCTCCCGAGGAGGGAAGTGAAGATACATCTTTTGACGGATCCCCGAATATAATCGGAGGACTTGAAGAAAACACGTACAGAACCGTACATAATGACGTGACGTTGCTTGTTCGTATGGATAAGGAGAACAAACAGTTTACCTTCACCTCATTCCCCGCAAACACTCTTGTAAATTACGGAAATGAAAGACTGCTCATGCGTGACGTCTTTTACCGTAGCGGAATAGAAGGAGTAGTCAATTCGGTTCATTCAATAACCGGAATACGTCCGGACAGATACGTTCTTTTGCATTCGGAATACGTTGATGATCTTGTTGATGAAATAGAAGGTATTGATACAAATCTTTCTGTTAATATGTCGCAGACAAGTCTTGAGGACGGAATCAACTTCAGCTTCAACGCGGGTCAGCAGACTCTTGACGGTGAAAGCGTTAAGCAGATGCTTCTTTATAACGGTTACACCGAAGATCAGAATATGAATATCGAGCATTTCGGTATGAATATGGTAAGAGCATTTCTCTCAAAGCTTACCCAGCCCGGAGGATATGCGACCGCGGGTGCATCCTTCGTAAAGGTACAAAAGTACTTTATAACCGATATGACTGTAAACGACGTTGTTGATAATAAGGATCTTTGGTACGGGTATTCCGCATTTGGAAAGCGTCAGATAGATATTATCGGAAATGAAGTCACAGAAAACGGAGAGCTGATATTTAAAGTAAGCGAGGATGCGACCATAAACGCATTTCTTCCGTACCGTAAACAATATTAAAATAATAAAGTTAATTATAATTTAATCTCGAAAGGAAGTTAAATTCAAATGGACAACAGAGCAAAAACAATGGACAAGATCGTTGCTTTGTGCAAGAACAGAGGCTTTATATTCCCCGGCTCCGAAATCTACGGCGGCCTTGCAAACTCATGGGACTACGGACCTCTTGGCGTTGAATTCAAAAACAACGTAAAGAAGGCTTGGTGGAAGAAGTTTGTACAGGAAAATAAGTATAACGTAGGTCTTGACTGCGCTATTATAATGAACCCCGAAACTTGGGTAGCATCAGGTCACGTAGGCGGATTCTCGGATCCTCTTATGGATTGTAAGGCTTGTAAAACCAGACACAGAGCCGATAAGCTTATCGAAGACTATGCGGCTGAAAATAATCTTGACGTTAATCCTGCGGGCTGGTCTAATGCCGAAATGGCAGAATATATAGCAAAGGAAGGCATAAAGTGTCCCTCTTGCGGATCGGATGACTTTACAGATATAAGAAAGTTCAACCTTATGTTCAAGACTTATCAGGGTGTAACCGAGGACTCTACCTCTGAGCTTTACCTCCGCCCCGAAACCGCTCAAGGTATTTTTGTAAACTTCAAAAACGTTGCAAGAACAACACGTAAGAAGATGCCTTTCGGTGTTTGCCAGATAGGTAAATCCTTCAGAAACGAAATTACTCCCGGTAACTTTATATTCAGAACAAGAGAGTTCGAGCAGATGGAGCTTGAGTTCTTCTGCCGCCCCGGTACAGACCTTGATTGGTTTAAGTATTGGAAGGACTACTGCGAACAGTTCCTCTATTCTCTCGGAATGAAGCCCGAAAACCTCAGACTTCGCGATCACAGCCCCGAAGAGCTCTGCTTCTACTCAAAGGCTACAACAGACTTTGAATTCCTCTTCCCGTTCGGATGGGGTGAACTTTGGGGAATTGCTGACAGAACAGACTATGACCTCACTCAGCATGCAAATCATTCGGGTGAGTCTATGGAATTCTTTGATCCCGAAACAAACGAGAAGTACGTTCCTTACGTTGTTGAGCCCTCTCTCGGCGCTGACCGCGTAGCCCTCGCATTCCTTGTTGATGCTTACGATGAAGAGGTCGTTGACGAAGCAAAGAACGATACAAGAGTTGTTCTTCACCTCCACCCCGCACTTGCTCCGGTTAAGGCAGCAGTTCTCCCTCTTTCTAAAAAGCTTGCAGATCAGGCAGGAGAGGTATTCGAGCAGCTTGCCAAGTATTTTAACGTAGAGTACGACGAGTCCGGGTCTATCGGTAAGAGATACCGCCGACAGGACGAGATAGGAACACCTTTCTGCATAACGTACGACTTTGAATCCGAAAATGACGGTTGTGTTACCGTCCGCGACAGAGATACAATGGAGCAGGTAAGACTTCCTATAACCGAGCTTCGCGCTTACCTTGAAAAAGCATTGGAATTCTGATTTTAAAGGGACCGGTCTGTGCCGGTCCCTGTTTTAAAATTTTGGGGATGTTTATGGAAACATTTGATTTGTACTGCGAAAAACTTGCGGCGGCCGCGTCGGCATATAGCTTTGGAGCAAAAGAACCGGATAGATTCTTTGAGGCTATGGAAACTGTTCTGGATACGTGCGTAAGAATAAAAGAAGATTTCCCGGACAAGGAATACGAGCTTTCCAAAAAGCTTGACGATCCTTCCGAACCGGTCAGACGAATATTCGCATTTTGCTTGCTTGAATATTTTGATTGCTCGGAAAAGATCGAGCTTGCGGCTATGAAAACAATATCTGAATTTCTTGACGGTTCATACGGTGCGCAGCATATTGTATGGCTTGCCTGGTTTGAAGCGTGGGAAAAAAGAAAAAATAAAAAAAGCGAATACGTCCTTCGCGCAGAGCTTTCTCCTCTTACCGAGAACTATGCGGAACAATGGCTGAAGATCGCCAGAGAACAACAGAAAAAAAAGGACGTCGAAACCGAATTTGTCTCCGAAACACCGATATATCCGTTCGATTCCTTTGACCTTCTTCCCGATGATGATAAGGATAGCGATGAGGATGAATTTCCGTACTGAAAAGATCCCGAGGATATTCTCGGGATCTTCTTATTTGGATCTATATTTAAGTGTAGCATAAAGCATGTTGTGGTCAGAGTGTCCCTGGGCAAGAACCTTGCTCTGAGCGAGAGCGAATTCGTTTGAAAACAGAATATTGTCTATAGAGCTTGAGTTTGACGGGAAGGTAGTAAGCCAGTTGTTTGCGTTGCACGTTGTGTTGAGGAAGGGTATAGATTTGAATTCTCCAAAGCCGGCGATATTAAAGTCTCCGGTGAGAATGCAGTATTCCTTGTCCTTGAGTAAGCTTGCGATCGTTTCGAACTGTCCTGTACGTATTGAAAAATCCTCGTATGAGAGATGAGTGTTATAGAAATTTATTATCTGACCGTTTACGTCTATCTTGGCGTATCCGAGCATACGTTGCTCATTTCCTCCCGATTCAAGCTTAATGCTTTTCGTTTCGAGAATTGGATATTTTGAAAGTATACCCGTGCCGTATTCCCCTTTTTGTCCATATACCGCTTCATTTCCGGCGATATTTATTGCTACAGTATAGTGATAGTATTTGTATCCGGTATACTCAGAAAGGAGAGCCATTGTGTCTATGTATTTCGATCGTTTAGCGAATTTGTCTACTTCCTGAAGTCCTACTATGTCAAGATCCTTTGAGAGAATATCGTTTGCAATTACTTTTATATCGTGAGATACAAGCTTTCCGTTTGCAATATTGTATGATCCTATATTAAGAGAGAGAAGCCCTTCTTGGCTTTCCGTAGTGGTGTCATAAGCGGTGGTCGTGTCTGCTGCCGGGGGTGTGGAAGCGTCAGCCAACGTCGTTCCATCTGTTTGATCATCTGAAATATTACCTTCGTCAATGCAGGAAATGAGCGTGAGAGAAAGTATAAGAACCAGTGTTAAAAGTGCAGTTAGCTTTTTCATATTATTTCTTGAAATCCTTTGATAATGTTTTTATCGAGAAATATTATACCATATAAATCGCATTAAGTCAAGCGAAAATATCAAATTCGACAATAATCGGGGCGAATTACTATGATTTGTGCAAAACGCCACTTGACATTAAGGAATAAAAGTGTTATAATATCTGTGTTTTAAAAATAATATGAGGTTGGGTTTCTTTGAAATGAAAAAACTTACAAAATGCAATGAGCTTGCATTTATCGTAGGCACCGTATTTTGCGCACTCGGTGTATGCCTTACCATAAAATCCGGATTCGGTCTTTCTATGATAGCGGCGCCTCCGTATATTCTACATCACAAAATAGCGCACTATGCAGAATGGTTCTCACACGGAATGGCAGAGGCTTTGTGGCAGCTTTTTGTTATGATAGTAATGGTTATTGCGGTCGAACGCTTTAACCACAGATATCTGTATAGCTTCGGCGCGGCGATAATTTCGTCAGTTCTGATAGATTTTTGGCTTATGATATTTGGAGGAGTAGGTGTTTATTCAACTTTTGCGGCAAGGATCATATGCTTTATATTCGGTGAGCTTATTACCGCGTTTTCGATAGCTTGTCTTTTCAGAACAACTCTTCCGCTTCAGATACACGAGCTCATAGTAGTTGAGATATCTGAAAAGTATAAGATAAGAGAAGAGAAGGTGAAGTTCGCCAACGATATATTGCTGCTCGCTATTTCGCTTGCTCTTGCTCTCCTCCTCAACCATTCATTTGACGGAATAGGAGTCGGAACGGTTATTATAACAATGGTAAATGCTCCGCTTATCAGAATGTTCGGTCATTTTCTTGATATGCATTTCGAATTTGAATCCGCTTTCCCGAAAATAACAGAAAAGCTTTCTGTTTGATAATACTTATGCAAAGATGCTCATATGGAAAAATCTATATGAGCATCTTTTTTTGGCTCATTTTATCGGTGACTTTACCAATACTTTGATCCATCTTTTTTCATCCTCGGTAATATTTCTTGTCAGAGTGAGCAGAATAAAATATGTTGCAGTAAAAAATACTGCAGCCGAAAGCAAAGGAAAAAGCAATCCGCTGTGATGTGTGCAAAGCAATATATACGCGCCTTTTGTCAGCTTTGCCGAGAAGATCGCGCAAAGCAAAGGTATTATAACGTATCTTGTAACCGGTATCTTGTAGCCGGTCTTTTTCAGTACCTTTACAAGGCTTGCGCACGTGTTGAATGTTTCGCTTGCATATATTGCGACAATATATCCCGAGATACCGAGGCGGGGAATAAGAAAAACTACGCATACAAGGCTTATGATCGAGTCTATTATGTTTATTCTCATAGAATACAGCTGACAGTTAAGCCCTTTTAAAAAAGAATCACTTACCGAATCAATGTACATTATTGGGATAAGAGGGGCAAGAACGTATACGTATATACCTGCCGACGTACCCGGGTAGAGTATATTTCCGAGAACCTTTGAAGAGAGTATAATAAATGCCGCGACTGCAAAGGAAAAGCATGTGGCGAGGCGGTAGGCCCTGCCGGCAACGTAGGAGATCTCTTTTTTGTTTTTGCGAGCGCTCAGCTCTGCTATCCTCGGAATGAGAAGTGAAGCAAATGAAGATGGAACCGAAAAACAAAAAAGCACCACGGGCAATGCCATTCCGTGTATCGTTCCGAAAAGAGAAAGCGCATCGTTATACGCACTGCCGTGAGAAACAAGCCCCTTTGGGATCATTATATGCTCTATAGAAGTTAAGGCCGAGCGCATACCTGTGCTGAGCGTTAACGGAAGAACGAGAGAGGCCATCTCTCTGTATGTGGATATTGCGGGGGAAGTTGTTTTTTCAAGGTGGGTGCATCTGTCGCGTATAAAAAGTGCAAGAAGTAAAGTAAAAGAAATTATTTCTGTTATTGCTCCGCTCAAAACGATATTTATACAGGCATCACGGTCGTTTTTGTGACCTAAAAGCAGAAATGCGAAAGCTGTGACCGATATGCGTATCAATTGCTCGCACATTCTCATTCCTGCGGCTTTATATGATCTGGTGCAGGCGTTGAAATACCCTTCGATAGCTCCGCTTGCAGAAATAAAGGGAAGTGAAAAAGCCAATATTTTAAGAGGAATCGAGCACCTTGCGTCTTCAAGCACCCAAAAGGAAAGTGCATCCGAACCAAAGAAAAGCAAAGTACCGATAAATGCTCCGCATATAAAGGTGAAACGGACACACATTGAACTTCCGCGGTATACGTTACCACCGAGAGAAGATTCACTTGCGTATATCCGAGAGGACAAAAAACCTCCCGAAACGCATCCGAGAGTAAGTGCAAAGCCCCAAACACTGTATACAAGGGATAAAAGCCCCATGGCTCCTGCTCCGGCGGTTGAAGAAAGATACACGTTAAAGAGCATAGCAGAAGCCCGCAGCGCTATAGCCGATACCGTGGAAGAAATTCCGTTATAAAAAAACGCGGACGGAGTCCTTGTGGACGAATACTCCTTTTTTATCATTTGAAAGACCTCTTTTGCACTTTTCTTAAAAAAATATATGTTCTTCGAAGAAATAAAAGAAGTTTTTCAAGGATATTTTTTATAATGCTCTTTACAAATTGGCGATAATATGTTATAATAATATACGAGGAAATATAAAAATAATCGTATAACGGCAAGGAGGATAGATTATATGAGTAACTTCGTTATTACTATTGCAAGACAGTACGGAAGCGGCGGACGTGAGATAGGACTCAGAGTCGGCGAAATGTTGGGTGTAGAAGCCTACGGCAGAGAGCTTATCAATATGGCGGCACAGAAAAGCGGATATTCGGAAGACGTTTTGAATTTGGCTGATGAAAAGCATCCTTCAAGTCTTCTTTATACGCTTGCTATGGGATCTACTCTCTACGGTATGCCCAATATAAGATACGATTCACCTATAAACGATAAGCTTTTTGCGGTGCAGTCTGATATTATCAGAGGTATAGCGGAAAAGGAAAATGCTGTTTTTATAGGACGCTGTGCGGATTACGCCTTGAGAAATACGGGTTCTATACTCCGAGTATATGTATATGCTCCCACAGAGAAGCGTATAGCCCGCATCAGTGACAGAAATCAGATATCCGCATCCGAGGCTAAGGATCTTATCGAAAAGACGGATAAGCGCAGATCGAACTACTACAACTATTATACGGGTAACAAATGGGGAAAGTATGATAATTACGATATTATGCTTGACTCCTCGGTTATGGGCATTGAGGGCAGCGCGAAGCTTATAGCAGACGCCGCAAGAATAAAATTCGGATTAAATTAAATATTTCCGAGGAGCTTTACTGCATTTTTATCGCAGATCTTTTTGCAGTATTCCTCGGCAAAGCTCAGTACACACAGACCGGTACCTTTGGCAAACTCGTTTATAAACGATATGTCAGTGTACGGCTTTTCTTGGGTGTTTTTTGAGAAGAATCCGCTGAGCACCAGATAATATGTACCGTCACTCGAAACGTAAGCATTGCTGTTTCCCGCAAAACCGGATATCTGAAGCTGTCTGCATACAACGTTCAGATGTGAGAAGCATCCGAATGAATAGCACGCCACGTCGCCGTTAGTTTCGCAGCAGTCAAGGTCTATAGATATGGGGGATAACAGTGATGCTTTTTTTGAGTCGCCGTCTCCTGATTCCATTCTTGTTACAAAGATCTCACAGCCTCCTTTTTTTCCGGGATACATCTGTACCATAAGACGTGAGTGCTTGTTTTCAAATCCGCTCTGCCTGCATGCATCGTTCAGCACCCGACGGAAAGCATGCCTTTGTGCATCGTTTTCCAAGCTGAAATTTTCACTATCGAGATTATATCGGTAAAGTTCTTTCTCTGTGAGCATTATTTTCATTTTTTTATCACTTATTATTATCAACTCCATAATTACCTCCATCTTTTGAAGTCTGACCTCTATTAATATTATAATGCTAAAGCGTAAAAAATGTAACCCCTAAAATTATGGAAATTTCACCGGAAGGAGACGTGGCCATGCTGAACGAGGAAAAAATAGAATTAAGCGTAGCTGCAGCCGCCTCCGTATGTGCTTTCGGTAATGAGCACTTTTGCTTTGTCGCAGAGAAGGATACGGACGAGTTCTTCATTATCTCGTTTACCTATGCGGACGTCTTATATAAAATAAAAGCATTCGGTGAGGTCGGAGAGTGTGACGGAATACGTACCGTGTCACTGAACGTAACCGACAGAGAGAACGCCGTGGTGAGCAAGCAGTATATAAATGCGCTGAGCACTCTTACTGCGTCCGCTTTTATGGGTGATAGGAGAGAATCTCTTGTCAAGATCCTCGTGTTCCTCGACAAAAACGGTGATCGTATCTGCTTCGAAAGCGTCTATAACTCTGCCCTCGCGGAGAAAAAGCTTGAGAAACTGATGCGGAAGATACACAGAAAATATTATATAGAAAAAAAGATTGCCGAAGAATCTGCGCTTACATTGCGCTCTTTAAAATTTCCGTACAGATCCGTGCGCGTGGGGCAAGAGGAATTTATAAAAAGATCATACCGCGCAATAAAGCACGGCACAAGAGTTCTGATAGAGGCCCCTACGGGGATCGGTAAAACTATATCCGCTCTCTATTCATCAGTGCGCGCCATGGGTGAAGGATATTGTGATAAGATATTTTATCTCACTGCCAAGGGAAGCACTGCGAACGAAGCCTTCAAGGCCTGCGAAAAACTCTTCATGAGCGGCGCAAAGGTCAGGTGCGTCCAACTTTCTGCCAAAAGGCGTATTTGCCCTCAAAGCAAGATTTTTGACGGTGAGTGCGACTCCTTTAACTGTCCGCTTATGAAGGGTTACTATTCACGAAGCGAGGAGGCTATATACGAGCTTATTTCATCACGATACGGATATTCGAGTGAGACTGTATGTGAGATAGCACAAAAATACAATATATGCCCGTACGAGCTCTCTCTCGACCTTTCGGAGATGTGCGGAGTTGTTATATGCGATTATAATTACGTGTTCGATCCCGCGGTGAGAATAAGACGCTATTTTGACGATAACGCTCCCAAAAGAAAATACGTTTTTCTTATTGACGAGGCGCATAATCTTGTTTCGCGTGCCAAGGAGATGTTTTCATCAGAGCTCAGAATGTCAGACGTTGTGAATCTTTTTGCAGAGCTTTCCGAGGCCTGCCGTGAAGAGGGCGGAGAAGTACTTTTCGGAAAAATAAAAAACGATATAAACAGCTTTGCAAAGACACTTAAAAAAGTGTCACACCTCTGTGACGACAGTATTATAGTTGATCCAAAAGGCGTAAAACGAGGCTTCTATATATCCGATGCTCCGTTTAAAGGCTTGTATTCAGCCTCTCTCGAGCTCAAAAAGAAGCTTTCCGATTTTTGTGACGATTTTAAGGGTACGGGCATATATGAGTCAGCAGAAGCATTCCTGAAAAATTTTTCTCAGTTCGTTTCTCAACTTGAGGAAGAGCGTGACGGAATGAGATACTATATAGAGATAGAAGACAAGGAGATCCTTTTCAAATGCATGTGCGTGGACCCGTCCTTTTCTATCGGTGAAAGGCTCGCGTTTTCGCACTCTGCCGTCTTCTTTTCCGCAACTGTATCTCCTGCAGAATATTATATGCAGATCCTTTCAGC
>SVRJ01000029.1 GCA_015064885.1 Oscillospiraceae bacterium | reverse complement strand
GGCTGCGGCTTCACGCTTGGGCAGGTTGATCGTACCAAGCACGATCAGTGCAACGGCCGCCACACACAGGATGATGGCAACAATGCGCTTCATCTTGGATTGAGTCATTCTTCGCCATCTCCTTTCCAATCGCCGTATTCGTTGCATACCATTACTGCGGAAGTCGTTCCGATAAGTGAAGGCAGGATCTCCTCCTTGCTTCCCTGCATAAACACCTTTCCTCCCGCCATGACAACAGTATCGTCGCAGTACTTGGCCATATCCTCCATGCTGTGACTTACTATTACCACTGTGGTTCCTGTCTCTCGCTGAAAGCTGCGTATTCCCATGAGTATCTCCTCGCGTCCCATAGGGTCAAGACCTGCGGCGGGCTCATCAAGTACAAGAACGTCCGGCTTCATAGCCATAACTCCGGCAATAGCCACTCTTCTCTTCTGTCCGCCCGAAAGATCAAACGGAGACTTCTCGAGAATATCCTTTTCTATGCCGCAGAATCTGACTCCATACATGACCCTCTCGTTTATCTCTTCCTCGGAAAGTCCCATATTTCTCGGTCCGAAGGCTATATCTTTAATAACCGACTCCTCAAAGAGCTGATACTCGGGATACTGCATTACAAGACCGACCTTGAAGTTGAGATCCTGCATTTTCTTTCCCTTCTCCCAGATATCCTTTCCGTCGAGAAGTATTCTTCCCGCCGAGGGCTTTACAAGACCGTTGAACATTTGAACGAGAGTACTCTTACCCGATCCCGTGTGACCGATAACACCGGTTATCTTTCCCGATCCTATAGAAAAAGATACGTTATCGAGAGCCTTGACAGAAAACGGCGTGCCCTCACTGTATACGTAAGATACGTTTTCAACTCTGATATCAGCCATTTAAGCTTCCTCCGTGTTTCTTTCTGTAAAGCGCAAGTATCTTTTCCGCAACCTCGTTTGGGGTTATAGAATCCGTATCGATCTCCACCCCTCTTGCTTTGAGCTCATGGAGAAGAGCGTTTGACTGCGGAACGTCAAGTCTGCATTCACGAAGGAGTCCGTAATTTGCAAACACCTCGTGTGGGGTGCCGTCGAGAATCAGCTTTCCGTCGTGTATCACAACAACTCTGTCGGCTCTTGCGGCTTCGTTCATATAGTGAGTGATCGTTATTACAGTAATGCCCTCTTCTCTGTTGAGACGCTCAACCGTGTCTATAACGTCCTTACGTCCTATCGGGTCAAGCATAGCGGTGGATTCATCGAGAATTATGCAGGAAGGCTTCATCGCGAGTATACCGGCTATCGCCACTCTCTGCTTCTGTCCTCCCGAGAGAGAAGCCGGCTCCTTTTTGGCATATTCGCTCATTCCTACGCTCTCGAGAGCCTCTTTTACTCTTATATGCATTTCCTTTGTGGGAACGCCGAGGTTTTCCATGCCGAAGGCAACGTCCTCTTCAACGACGGTCGCAACTATCTGGTTGTCGGGGTTCTGAAATACCATACCAACGTTTGCACGGAGCTCATATACGTCCTCGTCTGTTATATCGTCACTCGAATAGTTCTTGCCGAGATAATATACCGAGCCCTCTGTTGGATCGAGGATAAGATTAAAAAGCTTTGCGAGAGTAGATTTTCCCGAACCGTTATGACCTATAATGGCAACGTATTCACCTTTTTTGACAGAGAGTGTGACACCGTTGAGAGCACGGGAATTCTGCTCGTCGTCCTCATATGAAAAATATACGTTATCTGTTTTTAAAAAGTCCACTTTCAAACTCCTTTATTTTTTGCCGCAAAAGCGCACGCTCGCGCCGCACGGGAGAAAACCTCCGCTGTCGGTCACTTTAAGACCGAGCTCTCCCGATTCATAAGATCCGCGATAGCCCTTTGCATCAAGCTTCAGCTTAAGAATATAGTTCATGGAAAGCGGAGAAAGACCTGTGGTATACGAATTTATCAGGAAAAAGAGCGGTTTTTCGGTCAAAACACATGAGGTAAGCTCAAGAAGCTCGTCGATACTGTCCTCAAGCTTCCATATCTCGCCCGTAGGCCCTCTCCCGTACGAAGGGGGATCCATTATAACTGCGTCATACTTATTACCTCTTCGTATTTCTCTTTCAACGAACTTCTTACAGTCGTCTACTATATATCTTATCGGCGCGTCGGAGAGTCCTGAGAGCCTCGCATTCTCCTTAGCTTGGGCTACCATTCCCTTGGAAGCGTCTACGTGACACACCGATGCACCCGCGGAAGCACATGCAACCGTCGCTCCTCCGGTGTAAGCAAAGAGATTGAGCACCTTTATAGGTCTTCCCGCGTTTTTGATAAGGTCATACATCCAATCCCAGTTTGCCGCCTGCTCGGGAAAAAGTCCGGTATGCTTAAATCCCATCGGCTTTAAGACAAAAGTAAGATGTCTGTATTTTATCGTCCACTCCTCCGGAAGCTTATTCACGACCCAGCGTCCTCCGCCCTTATCCGAGCGTCTGTATACTCCGTGGGCATTATTCCAGAGCTTATTGCTTTTTTTACTGTTCCAGATGACCTGCGGGTCGGGTCGGACGAGGATATAGCTTCCCCATCTTTCGAGTCTTTCTCCGCCCGAGGTATCTATGAGTTCATAATCGTTCCAATTTTCAGAGCACCACATATATTATATCTACCTTTAACTGAAATATTTCTTAATTGTTATAATAGGGGGCAAGACGAGACGCCCTGCACTGTGAATGACATATCGCCACGGCAAGAGCATCTGCCGTATCGTCGGGCTTTGGAGGTGCGGGAAGATTCAAAAGCGCGGTCACCATCACTATGACCTGCTTTTTCTCTGCCCTTCCGTACCCTGTTATCGCCTGCTTTATCTGAAGCGGTGTATACTCAAATATGTTGAGAGAATTTCTCTCGCCGGCAAGAAGTATTATTCCTCTCGCCTCGCTGACTCTTATACCTGTCGTCTGGTTCGTGTTCCAGAAAAGCTCCTCGACCGCCATATCGTCGGGCTGGTATTTTTTTATCAGCTCCTCGAGTGCACGGTATATCTCGTTGAGTCTTTTATGCGTGGGCATTCCCGCAGGAGTAAGTATAGATCCGTAATCAACGGCGTGCATTCTGTTGCCGTAGACGTCTATTATTCCGTATCCCACCGTAGCAAGCCCGGGGTCAATTCCCAAAATCCTCACCTTAAGTCTCCGTTCCGATAAATATTCATCTTATATTATAACATATTATAAAAATAGTTTCAATCGGTTTTTCTGATTTATTTTCTTAATAAATTGTAATATTTTATTTTCCGATTTAAAATGCATACGTATATATTGACTTTGCGCTTAAAAGTATGTTATAATAATAAACGTAAACTACGGAGGTAAGTATGAAAAACAAAAAAACAAATGAAAACAGTCGCGAAAGACTGAAGGTTATCATAATAACCTCTCTTACTTTTATAATTATGGTATCTCTTCTCGCCCTTTATATGTACTACCCTCAGCTAAGCGCAAAAAAAGAGCTGAATAAAATATACGGTATGATCTCTGAAGGAAATTATGATTTTATCGTACTGAGTCAGGTAAGACCTTTTTCGAGCGGCTCGTTTGAGCAGCTGCTTTACGACTTTGAGCTTAAACTCGAGGGCGATAATGAAAAGGAGTTCGTCTCTTCCTTCCTCTCCTCCTGCAGCACACCGAAGACTGACGGATACTCAATACAGACAAGCGGATTCTGGGATATGCAGGTATCCGTATTTTCGGGGGACGAGCGTTTTGTATTCTACGTCTACTCTGACGGAGTATACGTAACCGAAAAGTACAGAAGGTTTGATTTTATCTGCTCATCCGAGTTATACGATACTGTCAACGCAATAAAAGAAGCTCAATATCAAGGTTGATCTTCCAAAACCATATCATAAAAGGAGGACCGTAAATGAAACGAATACAAGCCGTATTACTACTGCTCGCTATGCTCCTGCCCGTTGTTTACGGATGCAACAAAAGGGTGCCTCCAAGCCCTCCGCAGGATACTGATATCTCAACATCGGAGGAGCTGTATAAGTCACCGGACACTGTAACTCCCGATAAAACCACGAAGCCCTCCGAAACCACAAAGCACGATGAAACAACAAGACCCGTAGAAACGACAACTCCGAAGGACACCACTCAAAACCAGGACTCCCCTGCTGAGCCTTCAGAGAGTCAGAAGGTATCTCTGTTCTCACAAAGCCTTCGCTCAAAGCTTCCGCATGCAATAAGTGCAGAAAAGAAGCGCGAGCTTTTAAGTGAGCTTGGAGACGTTCTTGCACAAAAAAACTACGGATCCGAGGCAGAATCACTTCTGCGTGAGAGCTTGAGTATCGTTATTGACAGATACGAAAATTTTGCTTCACTGTTCGCTTTTCTAAAGGTTCCCGACACTGAAACGTACGTAAGAAGCTATTTCATCTCGCCTCTTCGTACAATGGTAGACACCGTAGTGGTTTCAAGCAAGCCGGGAGGAAGCGCAAGTGATTCTACAAAGACAATAACTCTGCAAAAGACATCAAACGCCTATAGCGATGCCTCGGTTGTCGTACATGAGCTGTGGCATATGGCTACAGCCGAGGAGCACTGGCTTGTAGACAGCAAGCTTTACATGCATCTCAGCGAAGGCGGTGCACAGTTTATTGAGCTGACCGTCTCGGGACCGGACAAGTATGATACTTTGGGAAGAGTAAGAACGGGAGGCGCCGGCTCGGTCGACCTTAACAACAAAGAAAACGCGATAATGCTCAGCCATTTCGGCTCCTTGAAATATTCAAGCTATTTCGGAATATGGTATAGGCTTTTTACACTGACCGATTTCGATACGATGGCTTATTTTGAGAAGCCTAAGGGAGATCAGCTTATACGAAAGGAGCTTGTAAACAAATACGGTGCCGACGGCGGTGCTTTCTTTGATCTTTTGGTCACGTACGTAACGAATACGTATAAGACAAGCTCGTTTGAGACCGCGATAGAGTTTGAATCGATCTATCTTCGCCTTCTTAAAAGCAGGTTATCCGAGATAGATTCGGAATATGAAATGCTGACGTTTTTGCAGCTGTACAGAGTCACACGTCTTACGTTCGGGTCCGAGTACGTCCACGATTACGTTGTAAGTACAGAGGACAGAGGAAACGTCGGATACACAGAAACGCTCATACACCCCGATCTTGATTATATCGGATCGGACAAGGCGGTTGCTGACGCCGTATACGAATGGCATATACTCAATAGGTCGATACTCACCGACAATCAGGAATATGCATTGGCTTACTGCCTTTCCGCATATCCGGCCAATACGGGCACCACAGAATACAGAACTACCCGAGACAATCTTAACCGTGAGCCCTTGCTGATCCACCTCGGCTCGTATTCAATAACGGTCATAGACAGTCAGACCGTGCTTTTCCGCCTCTACTATCCTTCTAACATTTACAACGATCATCATCTCAGATATTATAACGCAACCACCGGTACGTGTATAAATTTTGAGAAGAAATAAACGGTTACTTAAATTCAAAAGAAGCACAGAGATCAAATGATGGCTCTGTGCTTCTTTTTATATTCGTCCTGTACGGGCATTAAAGATACTCTCTTATCGTTTCTATAACACTTGTATATGCCAGAAATGAAACGGCAAAAAGCACAAGAGAGAGGAGAGTATAGGCGAGCTTCATAAATCCCTTGCTTCTTCCCTGCAGGTCAAGAACAATGAATCCTCCCACAAGAGACAGTAAAGGAACTATATCGTATATATATCGCATATTCACTCCCGCATAGCAGAAATTGAAGAAAGCTATAAATACCGAGAGTAGTACGGAAAGCATAACGAGTGCGTTCTTCGCGTGGTCTCGTTTTCCTTCTCTCTCATCGAGTGATACCACCCTTCCGTATAGCAAAACTCCTATAGGAAGGCCGTGGGCAAGCGCGCCGATATATTTTTCCTTATAGAAGTATCGGTAATACTCCGGAGGGAGAACGAGCTGATTTCCCATAATAACGTACGGCTTTTCTTTTATGATCCAAAATGGGTAGAGAAAATATGAAAATACCGAGGAAAAAAGCAGCTCGCGCTGAAGCTTATTAAGCGAAACGTCACTGACGGTAAGCTGATAATTCGCTCCGAAATCAAAGGGTGAGCCAAAGCGAGCAGCATTATACCACATGACGAAGGCAGCACCTGCCGCAAGCGGAAGCACAAACGCTCCTACTGTGATCAAGCTGTCACGCAAAGTATTACGCTTTATTCTGAACAAAAATTCTGCAAATATCGGAAAAACAGCAATGCACATAATAGCCGCGGTAGGACGTGAAAGCACGGTGAGTGTGAGCGAAAGTGCAGAAAATACGAGAAGTATAGCACGGAGAATGATGTTTTTCTCTCTCATTGCGCGAAACGAGAAAAAAACGAACGCCATTGAGGAAGCCACGGCAGATATGACGGCTATATAATACATATCCGTGCACAAGAGTCCGAGATATATGCCGGTAGACATAATAAAAGCTATCTCACCGAGAAGAAAAAGCCAGAGATTTGCCTTTTTACAGAAGCGTATCACTACCTCACGGTATGCGAGAGCAGAAAATATGACCGCATATATCGCGAGAACAATACAAGTGACCGCATCATTGGGCAAGGCATCCTTGATAATATAATAGGGTAGATAAACTGTCAACAGAGGAGCTATTCCGAAGTAAGAGTAATACTTTCCCTCAAAATAAACGTGATCCCAATAGTACTCCGCTCCGGAATCGTCGCGTGCGTCCGGATCATACGGATTTTCCAGGGCAAGGAGCTCATCGCTCACCTCCATATCAAGGTGAAGCTGACCTTTTTTGAAGGCGTCAAACTGCTTTATATACTGACTGTGTCCGCTGACATCGGCTATAGGATAGAAAACCGAATCGCGAACGTGCTTTCCCGCGCTGTCCTGCACGTTAAAGCAAGCCGCTATCATAAGCACAGCCACAAGAACAAACAAGGTGTTTTGCCATATGCTTTTATAATTATATTCTGTATTCGGGATCTTTAAGATCTTTTTAAGCACATTCATACGCTTTCACCATTTACTGAATAATATTTTCAAATACAACGACACACCCGCTATAGCGGGTGTGTCAATATCAGTGCAGACAGTGTATCCTGTCAATCCATCACAAAGGTTACCTTTGTAAAGAATTCTTTCTTGTCTCTCATCATTTCAAGCGCCTCGTTGCACTTCTCGAGAGGATACTTATGTGTAATGAGCTCCTCATATTTAACGCTGCCGTTTTTCATTGCCTCGGCCGTAGCCGTCCAATCGTTGACGACCTGATTATAGGAGGAATTCCAAGTACCCTTAAGGGTTACTTCTTTTCTGAGTATCTGAGAATAAACAGACTGCTTTATAGTCATATCGTGAGCGGGGTTACCCATAAGAACTATGGTTCCGTGAGATTTCACTGCCGAAATACAATTGTTAAGACCGGGAGTAACTCCTGTTCCCTCAATAACGCAATCAGCTTCTCCGTCTCTGTCCTTATCGTAAAGCTCGAATCCGAATTTCTTTGCGAACTCGATCTTCTCGTCGCTTATATCGACGATCCTTACAAGTCCTGCGCCAGAGACTCTCGCCCACTGCGCCGCAATAAGTCCGATAGGGCCTGCACCGAAGACCACTACCGTATCTCCGAGCTTTATCTCACACTTTCTGACGGCACATCTCGCTACGGCACCCGGCTCACACATGGAAGCCGCCTCGTAAGAAACGCTGTCGTCAAGAAGAATAAGGTTTCTCTTGTCTATTGCTATATATTCCGCAAATGCACCGTCGCGTCTCGATCCGTAGTAATCGTAGTCCTTGCAGTTTGCAAATTCGCCGACCTCGCATGAGGAACACTTTCTGCAAGGGAGAAGCGGAAATACCGCTGCCTTGCGTCCAACGAGCTCCTCGTCTCCCGCAACTATAAGACCTGCAAATTCGTGTCCGGGAATCGTCGGAAAATGGTAGGTTCCCTTTGTAAATATTCTTGGTATATCAGAGCCGCAAACTCCTGCCGCCTTGACCTTGAGAAGGACCTCTCCTTCTTTTACCTCGGGCATAGGAACGTCCTCGTATCTGAGGTCGTTCACCGCATGCAGGACCGCCGCCTTCATCGTTTTTTCCATAAGATCATTCCTTTCGAAATTTATTGTTTTTCACGCTTTTTTGTCACTCATACAAACGAGTATTCTTTCCTTTACGATCTCGGCAAGGACCTTCATTCCCGCATCTCCGTACTTTTTGGGATCGTACATCGAAAGGTCTGAAGAAAGTGCGTTTCTTACACCGAGCGTATACGCCTGTCTGAGTTCTGTAGCAAAGTTGACCTTGCATATTCCCTCTTTTATGCACTCGCGGACAGCTTCCTTTGAGAGTCCTGATGCACCGTGTAAAACGAGTGGTATATCGACGTTTGCCGCTTTGAGCTCGTTTCGTATAGCTATAAGTCTGCTAACGTCAAGAACGGGAGCAGTCTTATATACACCGTGTGCCGTTCCTATCGCAACCGCGAGAGAATCAACGCCCGTTTCCTTGACGAATCTGAGTGCAGCACTCGGCGAGGTGTATCCTCCGTCGCCTCCGTCAAGGTCATCTTCCTTGCCTCCGACGCGGCCAAGCTCTGCTTCAACCGTTATTCCGCGAACATGAGCATTTTTTACAACGTCGAGGCTGAGTGCGATGTTGTCGTCAAGCTCAAGTGCCGAGCCGTCAATCATGACGGAAGAATAACCCGATGCAATAGCTTTGTCGCACAGTTCTTTTGAAGCTCCGTGATCAAGGTGAAGTGCTACGGGAACGCTTACCGACTCTGCTGCCGCTCTTCCTATTGCCGCATACATATTCACTCCGGCAAATTTGACAGTAGAGGTAGTAGTCTGAAGTATGACCGGAGAGCCCATTTCCTCGCAGGTGCGCACTATGGTGAGTGCCATCTCCATATTTTCAAAGTTGAATGCGGGAACGGCATAACCTTTTTCCTGTGCATTCTTAAGCATTGCTTTTGTATCTACAAGACTCATATACCCTCTCCCTTATTATTCACCGAAGGAGGTAGCACCGAAGATGGATGCAAGGAATTTTGCGATATCGGTATTATCTACCGTTACACCCTTGAACTTTTCTGTTCCGCCGCCTATTGCGTGTACGGGAACGTCGTCGTGTGTGTGGTCACCGCTTGTGAAATAATAAGCACCGGTCTTTTCGTTATACTCGATTCCGCCGGTTTCGTGGTCGGCGGTAATAACGAGAGCCGTATCCGGATGGAAGAGAGCAAACTCAATAACGTACGATGCAACGTCGTTATATCTTGTAACCATCTTTCTTACCTGAGCAAGGTCATTACTGTGGGCTCTCTTATCTATATAAGCCGCCTCAAACATAGCGAAGAATCTGCTGTCTCCGTCTGCCATGCCGTAAAGAGCATCTGCAACAACGCTTGTAAGCTTATCGTCCACACTTCCCTGACAGTAATCGATCTTTCCTTCAGATATAAGCTTATCTATCTGGGACTGAATTTCTGCCGTGGAGTTTCTGTTATTAACGTGAACGAGGAATCCGCCGGGAGTAGCACCTGTAATAACGTCTGTTGTGATAACGGCAGTCTTTGCGCCTACGCTGTGAGCAAGCTCTCTTACGTTCTGCTGAGACTTGCCTAATCTATTCATACCGAGGTATTTATTTATTGTCTTATATCCGCTTGAGAGCGCGGTCGCGCTTGCCGCAGAGTCTGTGACTGTGGGATAGGATGCGGACCTTGTTACCGCAAATCCGATATTGGGAAGCTGTCTGGGGGCAAAATATTCAAGTCCTGCCGCGAGTGTGGCATTGATATGGTTAACGCCCATACCGTCGCCTATCATAAGAATAGCATTCTTAGCGGTAGCATCAAAGGTGTATGCAACGGGAGCAGCTGCTTCGGGAACGTCGGTAACGTCAATATCACCCGTTCCGGTCATATGCTTTGTTATAAGCGCGGCTACGCCTCCGCCTACCATATAGCCGTTACCTGTACTTACGTACTTTTTGCCGCTTCTGCAGAGTATATAGCTTCCGTCAGGGCAGGAAACACTCTCAACCGCCTTTGAAGCGGCTCTGTTTGTCTTTCCTATAAGGATCTCGCACTCGCTCTCGCTCTCGGAGTCTTCTACTATGGCAAGTCTCTCACCGCAAACGATAGCAAGAGAATTGACGAAGTTCTCTGCGGCATACTTTGTGAGGAGGTCCGCATTTTTCGGAACTACGACACGGTAGTTCGCGATGTTTTCACCGTTGAGCTTTATACTGCTGAATCTGTACGCAAATCTTACGATATCCGCAGTATTGTTGGCAATAATTATATTGCCGTCAACATAATACTTTTCAACAAAGTACTCAAGAGCCTTGATAACAGCGTCATCCGTCTCGCCGTAGATGAATATTCTCTCGTTCTTATAGAAGATACCGAAGTCCTTCTCGGCCATCATAGCACCGATCTCTGCGGTCTCTTTTCTCGTTGTAACACCGACTACTATTTCTTTAGCCGTTTCGGGAAGCTCCTGATTTCTTCCGACGAAATCGTCGCTCATCTTGAATCTTCCGTCATCCATTGTTTCACCGACCTTGTTGTTAAGGGCAACAACCGCGGAAACAACGGCCGATGATGCTTTTTCCGCACGGATTATCTTGTACTCTGTCTTGCCGTCCTTAAGAACGTCTATGTAGGACACCGGAACGGTGGTGACCTCCTCCGGCGTCGTTCCGTCCGTAACACCGCTTTCTGTGGGCTTGCATCCTACCATTGTAAAGAGCATTACAAACAGAAGGGCAAGAGCTAAAAATCTCACGTTAGATCTGCTTTTCATTTTTTTATCTCCTTATAGATTTTAATTTATATGAGTTCGGATATCTTATCGTTTATTGCTTTACGCATCTCGAGCATCTTTGATACGGGGTAGTTTGAAATATCAAAGCTTATCTTTCCGAGAACAGATTCAAGTATTTGCATTACCGTTTCCTTATCGGTAAGAGACTCGAGAAGCTTCATCGCTCTTACGTCCTGAAGAGCGTCGTAGAAGCAGGATATGCGGATAGATTCAAGCGCTTTTCCATCGGGCGAAGGATATACCGAGAAGGTATCTCCGGACATTACGAAGTAGTCTCCCGTGGTATCAAGATAGGGATTGCATATCTCGTGTGATCCCTGGTCGTAGTAGAAGTTAAATCCCCACTGAAGGAATCCGACTATGTCGTATTTGTAGAACGCAGCGCATATGGCTCTCGTTCTCGCTCCCGTCATGGCAAAGAATCTGTTGCTTACGTTTACGTTCTGACCGCAGCAGTAGTATGTCCACAGATTCTCGACCTTGTTATCTATAAAAGGCTTTATATGGTTACTTGCGGGGATAGGCATATCGAGAAGCCCCTGCTCGAAGAATTCATAGTTTGAAAGAGCGTCCATTATCGGATAACCCTTCAGATACTTTTCAACTACTCTCTTTGACTTCATGTACTGCTCAATATGGTTCATATTAGGCTCGTCGGAAATATGGAAATAGCATCTCTTATCGTCTCCGCGCGCTTTCATATGATCGAGGAATGCGGGGAGAAATTCCGAGAGAAATTCGGGATATTCGCCTTCGGAAGCATCTGTCTCCCAACCGAATATCTTCTTTTCCTCGCCGTTTACCTTTGCCATTACCTTAGGCGCATGACCAGCGCCCCACTGAGTAAACAGATGTGATATTTCAAGATACTTGACTCCGCATCTGTCGCACATGTCTATCCATCTGTCCAGGTTATCAAAGCCGAACGAATACTTTCCGTTATCGAGAGAAACGTCGACAAGCTGGACCGTAGGTCTCTCTCCGCCGATTGCCGTATCAAGAGGAGGAGTGAATATCGGTGTGAGAAGCATATTTATGCCGTTGCGGACAGCCACACGCGCAAAATTCTCTGTTATTTTCCAGTAACGTTCGGAGAACACCTCGCAATCGTAATAGGAGGAGAGACAGTCTGTGTGGAACCACTGTGTGAGTATCATCTCTTGCTCGGGGAGCTTTGCATCAAGGACTCTGAGCTTCAGAGTATGAGCATGGACCTCATCAAGAAGCGTAAGAGTAACCGTACACTCATAGTTTCCCGGTTTAAGACCTTCGATCTCTATCCAATAAGCGTTTGTCTGCTCATAGACAAATGAAACTCTTTCTATTTCTCTCGGAGTATCAAGAAGGTCGGGGAAAAATCCCGGAACCGTAGAAATATAGTCAACGTCAACGCGCGGCTTTCTGTACGAGGGCATGAGAGACGGAACGTGTCTTACACGGCGCAGTGTATAGTTCTCCTCGGGGATACCCTCCACCTTGATAGAGCCTATTATACGCCATCTGTCTTTGGCTACAAGCCAGGCGTCCTCGCCGACACCTCTGTACGCTACCTGAAAAGAAAAGCGTTCACCCTCGAGAACGGACATCTCCTCCGGAAGCCTCGCAAGGCTTTCGACACCGACGTCTATCATACATTTCTCCATTGCGGGAACAAGTGTACTTGCAAACATAAATCCTCCTGTTTCATCCTTGCGGATGTAATATTTATTTTTGAGTGAAATTTTTCAAGATATCAAAAAGCTCTTTCGGGGTATCGGCAATAAAATCGGGAGAAAGCTCGGTAAGAAGGTCTCTCGGTCTGTATCCCCAGCTGACTGCACACGAGGTAACGCGCGCGTTTTTTGCGGTTTTTATATCAACGTCGCTGTCTCCGATATAAACACAATGCTCAACGTCAGACCCCGCCTCGGCGATAAGCTCAAGGAGAACCGTAGGATCCGGCTTTCTCGGTCGGTCGGTCTGTCCGACCGCGAAGGCTATCGGAATATCCGGGAAAAGTTTCTTTACAAGGGGCAAAACAAATCTGTCCGGCTTATTTGAAAGGACACCGACGGAAACGCCGCCATCAGTGAGCATTCTCACCGTATCCTCTATTCCGTCATAAAGCTCAGCGTCCAGAAAGGTCTGCCCGTATGAAACGAAAAAGCCTTCAAGTGCCTCGTCTATATCCTTCTTCTCTCTTGGAAGACCGAGGTATTCGTAAACGTTGTTCAAAAGTACTCTCGCGCCGTTTCCGAGAAATGCCTTCATAAGCTCGTAGGGTATCTCTTCTCTTCCCGATTCGCGGAGAAATATATTCATTCCCGCTGCAAGCGTGGGCGCCGTATGCGCAAGCGTACCGTCAAGGTCAAATACTGCTATTTTTTTCATATTCAAATACTTTCCGTTTTATTTTTTTACAAACATCATTCCGCCAAGAGAAACTATAGAAGTGACAAAGTCTATTCCGGACACAGGAGATGAGCAGACAAGCGTTACGTCAGATCCCGAATTACTGTTTTCTATCCTGTAGTGCATGCTCGCCATCATTTTAAACTTAGTTTTAACTTTATATTATAGTATAGCACAAAACAATAAAAAAGTCAATAGAAATGCTTCCATTTTTTTATTTTCGCCCTTTAGTTGCATTATGCACTAAATATTTTTTTTATTTGCTTTCAAAATCGTTATTTCGTGTATTTAACTTACGGCGGATTTGTGGTATAATATAATGTAGACCAGTATTCAATCAAATTAAATGAACGGGAGTGAACTATTTTGCAAAGACAAGACTTAAGAAATATCGCCATAATCGCACACGTTGACCACGGTAAGACAACACTCGTTGACGAGCTGCTGAAGCAGGGCGGTATATACAGAGAGAACCAGACCACGGAGGACCGTGTTATGGACTCGAATGACCTCGAACGTGAAAGAGGTATAACCATACTCGCAAAGAACACGGCTGTACACTATAAGGATATAAAGATAAACATAATCGACACTCCCGGCCACGCCGATTTCGGAGGAGAGGTCGAACGTATACTCAAGATGGTCAACGGAGTTCTTCTTCTTGTTGACGCGGCTGAGGGACCTATGCCCCAGACGAGATTCGTTCTTGAAAAAGCACTTTCACTTAACCACAGAGTTATAGTTGTTATAAACAAGATAGACAAGCCCGACGCAAGACTCGGTGAGGTAGAGGACGAGGTACTCGAGCTTCTCCTCGAGCTCGGTGCAAACGACGAGCAGCTCGAAAGCCCAATGGTATACTGTTCGGGAAGAGCGGGCACAGCTTCTCTTGATGCGGACGTTCAGGGTACCGACCTCATTCCGCTTTTCGATAAGATAGTGGATTATATGCCCTGCCCCGAGGGAGACGAGAACGGAGATCTTCAGCTTCTCGTTTCATCTATCGACTACAATGATTACGTTGGACGTATCGGCATAGGAAGAATAGAGCGCGGATCTATAAAGCAGAACCAGGAGGTGGCTATCTGCAACTACCATACAAACGTTCCCGTAAAGAAGACGAGAGTAGTATCTCTCTATCAGATAGACGGACTTTCCAGAGTTCCCGTAGAGAGCGCAAACGTAGGAGACATTATCTGCTTCTCAGGTGCCGAAAACATAAACATAGGTGACACGGTAACTGCGGTACAGAACCCGGAGCCGCTTGAATTCGTAAAGGTGAGCGAGCCTACAATGGAAATGACCTTCTCTGTAAACGACAGCCCGTTTGCGGGACGTGAGGGTAAATTCGTAACGTCAAGACAGCTCCGCGACAGACTTTACAAGGAGATACTCAAGGACGTCTCTCTCAGAGTAAGCGACGGTGAGACCATGGACTCCTTCAAGGTTGCGGGCAGAGGCGAGATGCATCTTTCCATCCTCATCGAAAACATGCGCCGCGAGGGCTATGAGCTTTGCTGCTCAACTCCCCGCGTTCTCTTCAAGGAGATAGACGGTGTTAAGTGCGAGCCTATGGAAAAGGTAACTCTCGACGTTCCCGACGAGTACGTAGGTGCTGTAGTGGAAAAGCTCGGTCAGCGCAAGGGTGACCTTCTCGAAATGAATCTCCGCGGAAACAGAATGAAAATAGAATACCTCATTCCCGCGCGCGGACTTTTCGGATACCGTTCGGAATTTCTTACCGATACTCACGGTGAGGGCATTCTCAATACTCTCTTCGACGGATACGCTCCCTACAGAGGAGAGATACAGATGAGATTTACAGGCTCTCTCGTTGCAAGTGAAAACGGCGAGACCACAAGCTACGGTCTTTACAACACTCAGGAAAGAGGAAATATGTTCATCGGTCCCGCAACTCCCGTTTACGAGGGAATGATAGTCGGAGAGAACCCGAAGGCAGAGGACATTGCGGTCAACCCCTGTAAGAAGAAGCAGCTCACAGCTATCCGTTCCGCAGGTGCTGACGAGGCACTCAGACTCGTTCCTCCCGTAGTATTCAGCCTTGAGCAGGCGATAGAATTTATTGCTGATGACGAGCTTATCGAGGTAACGCCTAAGTCAATAAGACTCAGAAAGCGTATACTCAACACAGAGCTCCGCCTTAAAGCAAAAAGCAAGCAGAAAAAGGGACTTGTTGAATAAATCATAAAAAGCAGAGCACACGCCGCGGCGTGTGCTCTGCTTTTTTATATCATTTTCTGTTTGATACTCTTTGATCTTCAAGAAAGGCGTAAAAGGCATCAATATTTACGGAATGCTCATTTATATAAATATTGGGATCCTTCACGTGGGCGGTTCCGTTTGCCATTATAATTTCAACACTGCCGTCAGGATAGATGATCCTTGCTGCGTATTTTGAATATGCCCGGTCAGTATATGAGGTGTATTTTCCACCAATTGCATATCCCTGCCGCTCAAGTATAGAAGGGCTGTAAAATCTCAACTTATACAACTTACGTACAAAATCCTCAGTATCGTCTACGGTACAGATCACCGTAACGTCCTCATCGCTGTAGTATTTATCAAAATCATACTCCTCCTCGTTCCAATACACGCGTCCGTCATCTCTGTCCCAAACATGCTCGAAAATAATATACTTAAGCTTTACTATTTCTATAGTTGCTTCTTTTGCAGGATACTCTTTGTGCACAAAATTATATCTGTGCGGGAAGGTATTTCCGACTATAATAATACCGATAAGAGACGTCACGAGAATTATCGGAAAGCTTTTTGCAAGGGCAAGGAAAAACACAGAGAATTTGAACATTCCGAGAATGGGAGCGTCGTTGGCATCAAGAGTTCCCTCCTTCTCCTTCTCTTTCTTCTGTTCGCGAAGCTTTTTCTTGTTTAACGTTAATTTATATATGAAAGACGGAAAAAGCGTCCACGTAAATATCCAGATAAAGTAGAACGCATTCTTAAGCCAATTTGAAAATCCAAAGGAAAGGTATCCAACGGTGAGACAAGCGGCGCAGTACAACGCAGCGACAAGCGATCTTCCCTCATGTCTCACACAATATGCGGAATACCACACAGAAAAGCACGGCAAAACGGCAAGAAGGACAAAGAACGTGAACACCTGTCCGAAGTCGGTCAAAAATCCGCCCGCAAGCATAAGAGCCGTAGTGAGAAAACCGATAGGTATAGGGGCTATGACCTTTATCAAAGTTTCTTTTTTCACGTTGATCTTCATATAATAAGCTCCTTTCGTACAAGTTTATTCGTTTTTGGGCTTTTCGTTATTCTTTGAAAGCTCGGAAATAAGATACTGCAATCTTGCATCGTCATCGTCATCGGCATCGGTTATATTTTCGTTTTTCCTATCCTCGCTGAGTCTTCTTTTATATTCCGCTTTTGACTCGGAGGTATAATAAAGAAGGAGTGAGATACACGGACAAAATACAAGCGTAAGCAGAGAAATAATGAGCGTTTCTCCAACGATCATTGAAGAGAGGACTCTTTCAAAGAAAAAGGTGGGCAGCATAAGTATAACACCGTTTATCAAGGCACAGATGCCCGGATACTTGACTTGCTTACATGCACAGAAATAACCGTGAAACCCCGAAAATATCACAGATGACACAAGATATATCCATGCGCTTCCCGCAAGTAAAAGCAGTGCGAGTGACGGAAAAAACAGACACAAAAAATACAAGAGCAAAAACGTCCCAACGCTGAAAAATATTCCTCCAAAAGAAAGCAAGACGGCTTTATACATAGCGGTCACCTCCCGTATATTTTCCGAGATCACTCCGGCTTTATTATAACATATGCATAATATTTTGTCAATAGATTTCTTTTTCCGAAGCTTTTTTTGTAAGCTTGCACAAAAAGCGCCCTTTTGTTTTGTACACTATGCCTGTTTTTTTTTCATTCATATTGACTTTGTCCTTTTTATATGGTATAATATAGGCATACCGGAAACGAAAGAGAGGGTCACAATGATAACTCCTAACAGCTTTGCAAAAAACGTAAGGATAAACATCGAAAAAGAATACTCCGAGGAAAACAGAGCGTGGCAGGGCGCTCCTTCTATCGCAAGAACAAAAGGCGGAAGACTTTTCGTCGGGTTCATGAGCGGCGGCATATACGAGCCGGATCCGAGAAATCACTGTCTTCTCGTTTACAGTGACGACAGAGGCGATACGTGGTCCGGGCCTGTTCTTTCAATCGAGAGCAAGCCTATGGAAAGGCTGAGAAGCTTTGAAATTGAATTGTGGACCGCTCCTGACGGTGCGCTTTGGCTCTTCTGGGTGGAGACTCCTTACGCAGAAGGTCTTTCAATGCCGACCTACGAGCAAAAGATAGATATGGAGAACGATTCGGAATATCACTCTCTCGAAAACATGTCACGCACGTACGTTTCCGTGTGCAGAGATCCTGATTCCGACACTCCCGTATTCAGCGAACCGAAATATATGTTCAACGCCGTAATGAGAAATATTCCCTTTGTTTGTGATAGCGGAAGGTGGATATTCCCCACCTATCTCACAGGAAACAGAGAATATTATGAATTCTTCTTTTCGGACGATAAGGGAGAGACGTTTATGACGTCGAGAAGCTACGGCAGATCTGCGGGACGTGCATATGACGAGCCCGCTCTGTTCAGAATGTCGGACGGAAGAATATCTGCCATAGTAAGAACTACTCCACACGTTTACAAAAGAATGATAACCGATGACGAAGGAGAAACGTGGTCTGCTCCCGAGGAATTCATGCCCGCGGCATCCCAAAGACCGTGTGTGAAAAATCTGAGTGACGGAAGCGTTCTCATGATAACGAGCATAAGTACAAAGGCAAGAAACGGATTTCGAATACTACATTCCGCAGACGGAGTAAATTTCACCGAAAAGCTGGTACTTGACGACAGAGAGCGTATCTCTTATGCGGAGTTTGTTGAAGACGAAGACGGAACAATTTTCGCGGTGTACGATAGGGAGAGAAACAACAAGATAAGAAAGAGTCGTGTTACCGGCTATTCGGAAGCCGCAAAAGAAATCCTTTTCGCACGCATACCGAGAGAGGCGATCAATACGGGCACGGCAACCGAAAATACCGTTCGTGCAAGAGTTATAAGCAAGGCGAGAATAGACGCACTCGACAATATTTTCACAAAATAAAAACAAAGGCATACCGGATCCGGTATGCCTTTATTTCGTCTTATTTTTTCTTCTTTATTTTTTCATAAAAACAAAGTACGGGGGGTATTGCTATAAGAAATATTGCTATATAAACAAACAGATTACCTACGTACGTATACAGAGTTTTCGCACTTCTGAAGGTAACGTCTGCAATAACGTAGCCCTCCTGCAGAGGAGGCTCTATATCCAGTATATTTCCTCTGGCATCGATTACGGAAGAAACACCGGTATTTGCGCTTCTGACGATATATCTTCCGGTCTCGCAGGCACGTATCTGCGCCTGTGCATTATGCATATACACGCCCGATGAGTCGAAGAACCAGGAATCGTTGGTTCCGATGACGATAAGCTCGGCACCGTCACGAACAGCGTCGAGAGCCGCAGGCTCATATATTGAATCGAAACATATAAGCGCGCCTATCTTTCCGTATTTTGAATCAAAAAGGTTACTGTCCTCGCCCGGTATTACATCATCCGAAAGCATTGATACCTGATCAAGCATAGGAAATACCACTCTGACAAAACCACGCAGTGGCACGTACTCACCGAAAGGAACGAGGTGGCGTTTATAATAAAAATTATCGAGATCGATCTTTCCGTTTGATGCGAAAGCCATTGCGTTGAAGGTCCTTCCCTCCTTATCGTAGGAGAGACATCCGTAGTAAAGCTCTACGTCGTATTTTTCGGTAAGAGAGGTAACACAGGAATATGCGTCCGGATGCTTTGTGGAGTGCGGAAAAACAGATTCCGGCCACACTATCACAGAGGCTCCCTCCTCTATTGCCTTCTCGGAAAGCTCGGTATATCTGCTTGCGGCTATAAACGTTGAGTCTGCGCTCCATTTTTCCTGAGACGCCATATTTCCCTGCACTGCCGCGGCTTTCACCGTCTTGCCCTCACCGGTAAAGGACAGAGCATAACCCGCTATGCCCATAGAAAAAATAAGAGCAAGCGAAGCCAGAGCAAGTGCAGCTCCCTTTCTCGATCGGTTAAGCAGGGCATATGCGAGAGAGGAATTTACAAGAACTATAATAAAACTGAGGAAGTAAGAACCAAGGAAAGAGACCGACGAGAGAACGACAGAGCTTCCCGTCTGACCTATTGCCAGTCTTCCCCACGGAACTCCGGTAAAGAAATGTATCTGTGTCCATTCAAAAAACGCATAGGAGAGAGAAAAGGTCAAAAAGTGAGCGAATCCGAACCTTGAAAGCGTTTTCGATCTCTTTGCAAAAAGCGCAAAGACAAACGTAAAGCCTCCCGAAAAGGCGGCAAGCACGGGAAGACCCAGACTTGCAAGCAAAATAACACAAAGGGCATAGACACGGGACAATTCGGTAAAATCGAGAGGATACATCGACCAGAACCAATGATAGTTCATGATGTAAAGGAACATAAAAAACGTAAACCCGTAAAAATATGCGCCAAGGAAGGTCGTTCTTTTATCGGACACAATTGCGTCGAGGGCGATTGCGAGTGGAATAAACGCTACCCACTGCAAAAATCCGAGCTTACCCGGAAATATAAGAGTAAGCCCCATAAGAACTCCGCTGCACAGCAGAAGTAAAAAACGGTATCTTCTTAAAGAGAGCAAGGATCTCATATTTTTATATCAAACTCCTTCAGAAACCATATATTTTCGGTAGGAACAAGGAATTCCTTACCGGCAAGATAATCGAGAGGAGTACTGCTCTTTTCCGTATCAAAGCTGAATATCAAGCGATAGGAATAGAGTGCCTGATATTTATATCCTCTGCTCTTATCCTCTCTGTTTACAGAGTATTTTCCGTCTCCGAGAAGCGGATGCCCTATATGAGCCATATGCGCTCTTATCTGATGCGTACGCCCGGTAAGGAGCTGTACCTCAAGCAGTGAGATCCCTTTATCAGAGGCGAGAACCTTATATCTTGTGATTATCTTCTTATACCCATTTACGTATTTATCCGAAACGTCAACGAGATTTTCCGCACTGTCCTTTTTCAGATAAGCTTCCATTGTATCACTCTTCTTTTTCGGGATACCGTGTACCGCGCAGAGATAAAATTTCGACATTTCTCCAAGCTTTATCTTTTCATTCATTACACGCAAGGCAGTGGCATTTTTTGCGGCTATAACTATTCCGCCCGTATTTCTGTCTATGCGATTGCATAGCGCGGGAGCAAAGGACAGCTCATCCTTCGGATCGTATTCACCTTTCTGTGCGAGATAGGCCTGAACGTGCATGATAAGCGTGTTTTCTCCGCCCTCTTTATCCTCGTGCACAAGCACTCCCGGACGTTTATCGAGAAGCATGATATTTTCATCCTCATAGACGATAGAGAGCTTTGGCTTTATCCTGTAAAGTGCCTCGGTATCATTCTGCGGGAGATCAAAGAACTCCTCTCTTATAAAGAGCTGAACCTCATCTCCGGGTGAAAGCATTGTATTCTGTTCGGCTCTTTTTCTGTTCACCTTTATCTTCTTGGTGCGGATGTATTTATACATCAACGATTTCGGAAGAGTCGGGAGAGCTTTGGTAAGAAATTTGTCAAGCCGCTGTCCTGCGTCATTGCTGCCGACGGTAAATATCCTCATATAAAACTCCGTTAATTTCAAAAATCGGCGGCGTAAATGCGAACGCCGCCGAAATGGTATTTTTCGTATCTGTTATTTGGTTCCGAAGATTCTGTCGCCTGCGTCACCGAGACCGGGAACGATGTATGCGTGATCGTTAAGACATTCGTCGAGGCTGGCGGTGTAGATGTCTACGTCAGGATGATCCTCCTGTACCCTCTTAACTCCTTCGGGAGCCGCAACAAGGCACATAAGACGAATATTCTTGCATCCGTGGGACTTAAGCATATTAAGCGCGTCGGAGGAAGAACCACCCGTAGCGAGCATCGGGTCAACAAGAATAACTATTCTGTCCTCGATGTCTGAGGGAAGCTTGCAGTAATACTCGACCGGATCGTGAGAGATAGGATCGCGGTAAAGACCGATATGACCAACCTTTGCAACGGGAATGAGAGTAAGGAGTCCGTCTACCATTCCGAGACCTGCACGAAGTATGGGAACGATAGCGAGCTTTTTGCCCGAGATAGTCTTCGCGGTCATCTTACAGAGAGGAGTCTCTATAGTAATGTCCTTAAGAGGAAGATCGCGGGTAACCTCATAACCCATAAGCATTGCTATCTCATTAAGCAATTCACGGAAATCCTTTGAACCTGTGTTTCGATTTCTCATTATCGAAAGTTTATGAACGATAAGGGGATGGTCTATAACGTGTAACTGACTCATAGTGTTATCACTCCTGTTCTTTATTCATTGACTATATTATAATACATTTTACGATATTTTTCAAGAGTTTTTTTGAAAAATAACAAAAAATCAAAAAGAATTTACATATTACACTTTAATGATGGCATATATAATGGTAAAATATAAGATAAGTATTATATTTTAAGTAAAGGAGAAAGTGCTTTGGCTCCCACATTCCATATAACCACGCTCGGCTGTAAGGTAAATCAATATGAGTCTGAGGCTATAGCCGAAAGGATGCGCGAGGCCGGATTCACCGACTCGGATACCGACGTTGCAGACGTGTACATTATCAACACGTGTACGGTCACGGGAGAAAGTGACCGAAAATGCGGACAAATGATACGAAAGGCCGCAAAGAAAAATGAAAATGCCGCAATTCTCGTGGTAGGATGCTTTTCCCAGGTCTCTCCCGACAACGTGGCAAAAATAGCCGGTGTTGACTACATAGGCGGTTCCGCAAGCAAGCTCTCTGTTGTAGACGAGGCTATAGATATACTCAAAAACGGAAAAAGAAGCACACCTAAAATAGCGGTGTCGTCTCTTGACAGGGCAAAATTTGAGAATGTCTGCATAAACGAATTCGGACGTACGCGCGCCTACATAAAAATAGAAGACGGCTGCAACAACAGGTGCTCGTACTGTATAATTCCGACGGCGAGAGGCAGAGTCCGCTCGAAAGCTCCCGAGGATATAATAAACGAGATCAATTCTCTTTATGCGGGAGGTTGCAGAGAGATAGTTCTCACCGGAATAGAAACGGATGCTTACGGCCTCGATCTCGATTCATACAGACTCGCAGATCTTGTCGAGGACATATGCAGAGAAACGAAAATAGAGCGAATAAGGTTCGGATCCCTTGACTCTACTCTTTTCACGGATGATTTTGTAGAGCGCGTATGTAAAAACGAAAGGATACTTCCCCACTTCCATATATCAATGCAAAGCGGCTCTTCGTCTACTCTTGCGTCGATGAGAAGACGCTATAATGCAAAGATGGCTCACGAAACTCTCGCCCGCATAAGAGCAGCGAGGCCTTCGGTACAGTTCAGTGCAGACTTTATAGTAGGCTTCCCGGGGGAAAGCGACGAGCATTTTTACGAAACGCTTGAATTCATAAAAAAAGAAAGATTTATAACTCTTCACGTTTTTCAGTATTCAAGGCGAAAGGGCACAGAGGCCGCGGCAATGAAGGATCAGATAGATCCGTCAAAGAAAAAGGTCCGCTCCGAGATGCTCATATCCACACAGAGGGAGATACGCCGCGACATTCTATCCCGAATGCTCGGAACAAGCGTCCCCCTCCTTATAGAACGTATCAAAGAAGAGGACGGTATCCTCTACGCACTCGGACATACACCTTCCTTTATACAAATGAAGGCAAAGATCAAGCCTTATCACAGTAAAAACGATATCGCAAGCATAAACGTAACCTCATTTGATGCCGATTGTATATACGGCGAAGAAATATGATCAAGGAAAAAGCTTATGGAAAAAACGTATAACGGACGTCCGCTCCGTGCGGGCTTTATTCAGAATTTCACCCATCTTCCGATAAATGACCTTCTGAACATAAAAAATGATCTCGGGCTTTCAATGTCTGCGGAAAAGCTTATTGAGTTTCAAAAAAAGACCTTCCGCAGTGACGGAAAGGTCACTACAGACGAGCTCTACATGGCGGATGCCTTTGCAGACTCATATGCCGCATTCTCGGTTGACTATTCATTTGCCGAAATGCGTACCTCCTCAGCTGAAATAAAGGAGGCTTTCACAGATCTTATGAATAAGCGCCGTGCGCTTGGATTTGCTTTGCCGATAAATCACGCCTCACTTGCAGACGTTTATTCAAAGTATCTTATCAGCGCGGGCTACGATCAAAGGTCGGTGCGCCCCACCGGTAATTATGACATAAAGGAAAAGATCCCCTCGGGAGCTGTAAGTTCGGACAGACATATCGTCGGAAATTGCTTTGGATGTGAGGAATCAAACTATACAATAGCAAAGACAGACGCACCATACAGATTCAATACAAGAAAGGAGCGGATCTATCCCGCACGCAGGGACGGGCTCTATCATCTTCTTCTTGTAAAGCTCGAAAATAAACCGTTTGCATTTGAAGAACTTGCAAACGTTCTTAATTCAAACGCTCATCTGTCAAAGGATATAATATACTGCGCTCCGATCGGAAAGGCAGGGCTATTCTCTGCTCTTCTTGATACCTCACTCGGATACGTAATAAATATAAATACGGTTTCTGCTCTTATAGGTGAGGAGCTTCGTCCGTACGATCTTGCGCGTCCTATGAGCTGTGCGCTTATGCTGGTCCCCGCAGAGGTATCGCAAAGCATCGCTCTCTCGATTCTTGATTTCGGATACGGAGTGCGCTTTGTCGGTCATACTACAAACATTGATGCCAATTTTTCTGTTCTGTATGAGGGAATACACCACACGCTGAGAGCCAAGACCATAATATCTCTCGTACACGGATATTCCTCTGTTGTTACGCTTGACGATGTTCCGTCAGAAACCGCGTTTGTAAAAAGCATTTTTCCAGCAGAAAACATTTCGCTTACCGTATTCTCTTCACTCTCATTCAGCGAGACATACGAAGCGATAAAAAAGGCATCTGAAATCTTGATGACGTCAAATCCCGGCAAGCGTGTATATGCATATCTTTCTATGCCTACGGTCAATATTTCCACCTGCTCGAACCACAGAGAAACGCTCGGTGAATTTCTCGGGATATACCGCGCTCTGGCCGAAAATTCAATACCGCTCGCAAGATATGATTTTATCCCGCACGAATGCAGAAAAAATGCGTCTGTTTTCCTTGTTTGCGACGAATAATATCATGTAATTATTAACTTTTTGAAAACAATGCGATTTATATATTGATTTTCATTGCAAGTTATGGTATAATATTTGTTGTTAAGTTGATGTTTTATGAGATTCATACGCCAACAGGTATCCTAAGGAGGTGTTAATATGGCTAAATGCAGTGTTTGTGGAAAGGGAGTAGTTTTCGGACATTCCGTATCTCACTCTAACCGCAAGACAAACAGAACTTGGAAGCCCAACATACGCAAAGTTAAGGTTGTAGAGAACGGCACTCCCAAGACAATATGCTTGTGCTCTCGTTGCCTTCGTACATTGAAAAAGGCTGACCGTGCATAAGCTACGCACGATCAAAGCACTGTCGCAGACGGTGCTTTTTCTTTTTATTTGACAGATGATACAGATATAGATATATGAAAGGAACTTTCATGAGAAACAAATATACTGCCGCCCTCGTGGGCAGTTCAAGGGTAAACAGCACGATAAACTCACTTGCCGAATACGGCTACAGAGTCTTTACCCTCCCCGAAAACGATCTGCTTGACCATGCCGTCAGCTCGCACGCGGATCTTTCGGTTTTTATAATGAAAAATACTCTTATCGTATCAAACGGTTATTATCGCAGCAACCGTGAGCTTATAGATGAGATATGTGATTTTGCGTCTCTTTCGCTTCTTGTGTCAAATACCTCCTCACGCTCACCCTATCCGAATGACGTGGGATTTTGTGCTTTAAACGTATCCGACAAAGCAGTTATAGCAAATGAAAAGTATCTTGCCCCGGAGATAAGATCCCTCTGCGTTGAACGTTCTCTTCCCGTTATTCATACCGCACAGGGTTATGCAAAGTGCACTGCGCTCGCGTTTAACGGCTGCCTGATCTCTGCCGATCATTCTACGTTGAATGCCGCAAAGAAAATAGGCCTCAGAACGCTTGAAATTTCAAGCGGAGGGATAGATCTTCCCGGATACAATTACGGTTTCATAGGCGGCGCGTGTGGCTTTGACGGCAAAAATATATACTTCTGCGGAGATATAGACACACATCCCGACGCAAATAGAATAAAACAATTTGCAAAAGAAAACAGAGTCGGCATAGTCTCTCTCGGACGCCACAGACTTTACGATGTGGGGAGCATATTCTTTGTATAAGAAGATTTTTGTATCCTATTGACTTTTTTTCGCTTTCGTTGTATAATCTATATAATAAAAAATGAGAGGTAATATATTATGGCAACAGATTTCAGATCATGCAAACTTCAGGCGCACAGAGGCGTAAGCTACGATTGTCCGGAAAATACTATGGTCGCATACCGTGAGGCGATCGTACAGGGGTACGATCTTGTAGAGCTTGACCCAAAATTTACAGCTGATAATCAGTGTGTGCTTCTCCACGATAAAACGCTAAATCGTACGGCAAGAGATAAAAACGGCCTTCCTCCCACCAAGGAAAAGCTCGCAATAAGTGAGATCACATATGCGGAGGCGTGCGAATATGAGTACGGAAGCTGGTTCGATAAAAAATATACGGGTGAGCATATACCTACTCTCCGTGAGGTCCTTGAGTTCTCGTTAGAAACGGGAATGCCGCTCAAGTTTGATAACGTAATGCAAAATTTCACAGACGAGCAACTCGGAATATTCTTTGACACGGTAGAGGAATGCCGTGCGCTCGGCAACATAGGCTTCACAGGCTCAAAGCTCGAATATCTTGACAAGGTGCTCGACAGATTTCCCGATGCAACTATACATTTCGACGGTCTCTGGAACGACGAGTCAAGAGAACATCTCACTGCAAGAGTGAAAAGAGAAAAGCTTTTTGTCTGGCTGAGGTACGACAATAAAGCGACGTCGTGGAATAAGTTTCCTCCCGTCACCGTGGAAAGTGCGGCTGACGTCAAGAAATATGCCTGCCTCGGTCTCTGGCTGCTCGCCGAAAGAGAGGAGCTCGAAAACGCAATAAACCTCTATCACGCAGACATCGTAGAGACAAACGGTTCTCTTAAGCCCGTAAAATAATATGACAAATAAAAGAGCCACTGCGAATTCCAGCGGCTCTTTCATTTATCCGAAAAGATCGTACACCGTATCAAAAAGAATAAGCGGCGTGGTTTCGGAAGCAATAATAGACGATAATATTTCATATGCGCTTTCTTCGTCTTCAGCCTCTACAGGGCAGATTTCGGTCACACCCAGATAGCTGACACCTACAATAAAATGCTCCTGCCCGGAAAAGGAGAGCCGCGCAAGCTCATATTCCGCAATCTTCCCTTCTATTGTACTTTCTTTTCTGTTTAACGTGGTCAAGTCTTTCATAACTTTATACCTTTCTGTTTTTTCTCCCCTTCGGGTGGCGTAATTATAACACAAAAATCCGGAATAAAAATATATATTTCAAATAAATTCGTTTTTTTATTATTTTTGTGCACTATGGTGCTGAATCTTAATTTGTTCACAATCTCCTTAAAACAATGGTTAGTTTTACATATACTGTATTATGGTTCGAATAAAAAAACAAAACGCATCCGAAAGGGCGTGCAAAATTAGCGGAGAAATCATAAATAACCTTACTTGATTTAATCCGCAGAAAACAAATAAGTAACCCCGACAGATTTTTCATTGTCTGTCGGGGTTAGTTTTATTCTGTTCGACAAATTGGAATTTTACTGTGCATCTTTGTTGAATGAATTGCAATGGAAACTTCCATTGCTGTAGGTCAGTTCTTCGCCATCAATGTATATCGCTCCGTTTTTACATTCAAAGGAAAAGCTTGGTTCGTTCAATATCATCCTTGATACAACTTTAATTTGTTCGAAAGAAGTCAAGTCAAAAATATCGACACTCATATAAGACAGACCAGAACCCGATGTGTTATAGGACACAAGGTCTTTTGTGCCGTTGTTGTCATAATCCCACAAGCATAATTGATGGTGATATCCACCAGTAGTATCATATCTGTAAATCGTATGATTTACCATCAAAAAGCAATGTGCGTCACTCACCCAAAATACTTCAATATCAGATGTTTCATCAGAAATGCTTTTGGGGGTAATGTTCACAGTTCGGGTAATGTTATCCGTGTTGTAGTTATAATCCTTTTCACCGCCACGGATGTATCCATCGCTTTTCAAATTTTCCAGAAATTCATCACAGTGAAGATTGTTCGTCGTATTATAATCCGGAATAAAATAGCCTGTTTCGCTCTGTGTGTTTTTGCTTGGGTTGTTGGTTTCATTTGAAGTACTTGCCTCTGTTCTTCTATCCGAAGAGCAACCCGCCAATGCCAGCATGAATGTCACCGAT
>SVRJ01000028.1 GCA_015064885.1 Oscillospiraceae bacterium | reverse complement strand
CGTTTGTGACGGTATCGCTATGGGGCATACCGGAATGAAGTATTCTCTTATAACAAGAGATCTTATTGCCGACTCTACAGAAGCTATGACTCTTGCACACGGATTTGACGGACTTGTTATGATCCCAAACTGTGACAAGAACGTTCCCGGTCTCCTCATGGCTGCGGCAAGACTTAATATCCCTACTGTATTTGTAAGCGGAGGTCCGATGCTTGCAGGCCATCTTAACGGAAAGAAGACAAGTCTTTCCAGTATGTTTGAGGCGGTGGGCGCATATAAAGCGGGTAAGATAGACGACGCACAGCTCTGTGAGTGCGAGGAGAAGACCTGCCCTACTTGCGGCTCCTGCTCGGGTATGTATACGGCTAACTCTATGAATTGCCTTACCGAGGTCCTCGGAATGGGACTCTGCGGAAACGGAACTATTCCGGCGGTATATTCTGCAAGGATAGAGCTTGCAAAGCATGCCGGCATGCAGATAATGGAGCTTGTTGAAAAGAACATACGTCCGAGAGATATAATGACAGAGTCTGCGTTCAGAAACGCACTTACGGCGGATATGGCTCTCGGATGCTCTACCAACAGCATGCTTCACCTTCCCGCAATAGCAAATGAGTGCGGAATAACACTTAACCTCGATATGGCAAATGAGATAAGCGAGAAGACACCTAACCTTTGCCATCTTGCTCCTGCGGGTCCTACTTATATGGAAGACCTTAACGAGGCCGGAGGAGTTTATGCGGTGTTAAAGCAGCTTTCTGAGATAGGACTCCTCGATACTTCTGTTCTGACTTGCACAGGTAAGACACTCGGCGAGAATATCATGAACGCCAAGAATCGCGACGAGAGTGTTATTCGTCCGATCTCCGATCCGTACAGTAAGACGGGCGGTATTGCAGTCCTCAGAGGAAATCTCGCTCCCGACGGATGTGTGGTAAAAAGAAGCGCGGTCGCAAAGGAGATGCTTATTCACGAGGGCCCTGCGAAGGTCTTTGACAGTGAAGAGGACGCTATAGAGGCGATATACGGCGGAAAAATAGTAAAGGGCGACGTAGTCGTCATAAGATATGAAGGACCTGCAGGCGGTCCGGGTATGCGTGAAATGCTCAACCCCACGTCGGCAATTGCGGGAATGGGCCTTGACAAGGACGTTGCTCTTATTACCGACGGGCGTTTTTCGGGTGCTACAAGAGGCGCGTCCATCGGACACGTTTCTCCCGAGGCGGTCAGAGGCGGACTTATCGCATACGTTAAAGACGGAGACATCATTTCTATAAACATTCCCGAATACAGAATAGAGCTCAAGGTTTCTGATGAAGAAATAGAAAGCAGAAAGGCAGATACCGAAATTAAGCATAAGGAAGGCATCAAGGGATGTCTCGCAAGATACGCGTCTATGGTAAGCTCTGCCGATAAGGGCGCGGTAATAAATAAATTCTGAACTTAAGGATAAGAGGTGAGAACAATGGCAATGACGATGACACAGAAGATACTTGCTTCTCACGCGGGGCTTGAATCTGTTTCCGCCGGGCAGCTTGTGCTTGTGAACGTTGACAGAGTCCTCGGCAACGATATTACTTCCCCCGTTGCCATAAAGGAATTTGATAAGATCGGTATAAAAGAGGTCTATGACAAGGATAAGGTCACCATGGTAATGGACCATTTTGTCCCGAACAAGGATATAAAGGCGGCGGTACAGTGTAAGATGTGCCGTGACTTCTGCGACGAGAAGAATATTACTCATTTTTATGACGTAGGTCAGATGGGTATAGAGCATGCGTTGCTTCCCGAAAAGGGACTCGTTATCCCCGGAGACGTGGTTATCGGTGCAGACTCGCATACGTGTACGTACGGTGCCATAGGTGCGTTTTCTACCGGAGTGGGTTCTACAGATATGGCTTGCGGAATGGCAACCGGAAAGGCGTGGTTCAAGGTTCCGTCGGCTATTAAGTTTATTCTTAAGGGAAAGCTTAATAAGTACGTTTCGGGCAAGGACGTCATTTTGCATATCATAGGCATGATAGGTGTTGACGGTGCACTTTATAAATCCATGGAATTCTGCGGTGAAGGAGTAAGATCGCTTACAGTGTACGACAGACTTACGATTTCAAATATGGCTATAGAGGCAGGCGCAAAGAACGGTATCTTTGAGGTGGACGAGCAAACTCTTCGCTACGTCAAAGAGAGAAGCGACAGAGAGCCGGTTATCTATACCGCCGATCCGGACGCAGAATACGACGAGGTAATAGAAATAGACCTTTCCACCGTAAAGTCTACGGTAGCATTCCCTCATCTTCCCGAAAACACAAAAACGTTTGACGAGATAGGTGACGTAAAAATAGATCAGGTCGTTATCGGATCTTGTACCAACGGCCACTACAAGGACCTTGCCGAAGCTGCTGAGATCCTAAAAGGAAGAAAGGTAGCGAAAAGAGTCCGCGCGATCATCATTCCCGCAACGCAGGATATATATCTTAAAGCTATGGAGAACGGACTCCTTAAGATATTCATCGAGGCGGGGTGCATAGTTTCAACTCCTACCTGCGGTCCTTGCCTTGGCGGTTATATGGGTATTCTTGCCGCAGGCGAAAGAGCGGTTGCTACGACAAACAGAAACTTTGTCGGACGTATGGGCGACGTTAAGTCAGAGGTCTATCTCGCAAGCCCAGCGGTCGCTGCCGCGAGCGCAATAGCGGGTAAGATAGCAGATCCCGCAAAAATAACAGATCTACAGGAGGCGGAGCTTTAAAATGAAGGTCAACGGAAAAGCAATAAAATACGGAGACAACGTCGATACAGACGTTATCATTCCCGCACGTTATCTTAATACAAGTGATAAAAAAGAGCTCGCTTCACACTGTATGGAGGACATCGATAAGGAGTTTGTAAACAAGGTAAAGGCGGGCGACGTTATGGTCGCGGGCTTTAACTTTGGGTGCGGTTCCTCAAGAGAGCATGCTCCGATCGCAATAAAAGAAAGCGGAATATCACTCGTTATTGCCAAGAGCTTTGCAAGAATATTCTACAGAAATTCAATAAATATAGGTCTTGCTATAGTTGAGTGCCCTGACGGTGCGGACAGAATAGCCGACGGTGATACTGTTGAAGCAGATCTTGAGGCGGGTGTTATTTACAACAGAACGAGCGGTGAAAGCTATAAGGTCGAGCCGTTCCCCGAATTTATCAGCAAGATAATCGCAAACGGAGGACTCGTAGAATCTATCCGTAACGGTGATATAAAATAAGGGATACCTCCTTTGCGAAAGGAATATGAATATGAATTATAATATAGCATTACTCAAGGGTGACGGAATAGGCCCCGAGATAGTCGACAGTGCGGTAAGAGTACTCGAGGCTATCGGTAAGAAATACGGACACGTCTTTAAATTCACCCCTTATCTTATAGGAGGAGCTGCTCTCGATTCGGTAGGGGTTCCGCTTCCCGAGGAGACTGTAAAGGGTTGTCTTGCTTCGGACAGTGTACTTCTCGGTGCGGTCGGAGGACCTAAGTGGGATACTCTCCCCGGAAATATGCGCCCCGAAAAGGCACTTCTCGGCATACGCTCGGCAATGGAGCTCTTTACAAACCTCAGGCCGGCAAAGCTTTATCCCGCGCTCAAGGGTGATTGCCCTTTGAGAGAGGATATAGTTGCGGGTGGCTTTGACATCATGATAGTCAGAGAGCTTACCGGAGGTATATACTTCGGTGATCGAGGAATGAGAGAGGGTAAATACGGTGAAGAGGCATACGACACAGAATGCTACAGCCGTTTTGAGATCGAAAGGATAGCAAGAGTAGCCTTTGATACTGCAATGAAAAGAGATAAGAGGGTTGTCAGCATAGACAAGGCGAACGTGCTTGACACGTCGAGACTCTGGAGGAAGACAGTACACGAGATCGCAGAGGAATATCCGAAAGTAGAGTGCACGGATATGCTTGTGGACAATGCGGCTATGCAGCTTGTAAGAAACCCCGCACAGTTTGACGTTATCGTTACAACAAATATGTTTGGAGATATTCTCTCGGATGAGGCGTCTCAGATAACAGGCTCTATCGGTATGCTTCCTTCGGCGTCGCTCGGAACTACGAGCAGAGGCCTTTATGAGCCTATTCACGGCTCTGCACCCGATATTGCGGGTAAGAATATAGCTAACCCTATAGCAACTATTCTCTCGGCGGCGATGATGCTCAGATATTCTTTCTCTCTTGCAAAAGAGGCGGATGATATAGTTAATGCAGTCGACAAGGTTCTAAACGACGGATACAGAACCGCGGATATTGCTCACGGAAAAGAGGCTCTGTCTACAGTAGAAATGACAGACAGAATAATAGAGTGCTTATGAGCAGTACGTTTCATAAAAGGCTTGCCGCAAAGCTTTCATCTCTTTCTCTGTTCCGCGGAATACTTTCGGATGAGTGTATAAATGCTCTTCTTCTTTTCCTTGAAGAGGAGGACCAATATAAAAAGGTAAAGCTGTACGGTGAGTTTGCTTCTTTGCTTTGGCTCAGAGGTGGAAGTCTTTCCGAGCTTTTGCGAGCACTTTGCTTTGAGGACGAGAACGTTTACGTAAAGAGTAAGGCGCAGAGAAAGTGTATTCCCGTCGCACTTGAGGAAAACATGGCGGCAGAACTCGAGATGCTTTCCTCTCTGACCGATATTACCTATAAGGATCTGATCTCCGGTGTTCAGTATAACGGATATCTTGCCGCTTTTGAGTGTGAGAGAATAGATCTTTTGTCCGAATACCGACAGAGAACAGAAAACGTATCAAAGTACGGATACGGCATTTTTGCCCGCCATACGATGTTCAGAGTGGACGGAAATGAGATAAAGCCGATAGAGGCGGCCGACCCGATCTCACTTACGAGCTTTATAGGATATGAGGATGAAAGACGGAAAATATACGAGAATACGCTTGCCCTTGTAGAGGGAAGACCTGCAGCAAACGCTCTTTTGTGCGGTGACGCAGGCACCGGTAAATCCTCTACGGTGAAAGCGGTAGCTAATGCTCTGTCCGATATGGGAGTAAGACTCATAGAGATCCGCAAGGATCAGCTTACCATGCTTCCGTACATTATGGGGAGAATAGCACATAATCCTCTGAAATTTATAATATTTGTTGACGATCTTTCCTTCAACAAAAACGACGACTGCTTCAGTATGCTCAAGGCGGCACTTGAGGGCTCAGCGTCGGCAAAAGCGGATAACGCGGTCATCTATGCCACAAGCAACAGAAGGCATATAGTTAAGGAGACCTTTGCCGACAGAGGAGACGATGACGTTCACAGACTCGATACAATGCAGGAGCTGATGTCTCTTTCCGAGCGATTCGGTCTTGTCGTATACTTCTCAAAACCTGCGAAGGCTCTGTACCTTGAAATAGTACATGCTCTTGCAAAAAGAGCTGAAATAAAAGCAGATCCCAAAGAGCTCGAGATAAAGGCAGAGGCATTTGCTCTTGCCAAAGGAAATCGCTCACCGCGTGCGGCAGAGCAATTTATAAAAAGCCTTATATAAATAAAAATCTCTTTCAATAAAGAAAGGACATAATAGATGCTTACACTTGACAGCGTTTATCGCGCAAGCTACGTTCTTAAAAGCGTAGTAAGAAAAACAGATATTATCTATGCCCCAAAACTCAAACCGGGCTCGGATATATATCTCAAGACCGAAAATCTTCAGATCACAGGTTCATTCAAGGTGAGAGGTGCGTATTATAAGATGTCTCAGCTCTCGCCCGAGGATAAGAAAAAAGGGGTTATCGCATGCTCTGCCGGTAACCACGCGCAGGGAGTTGCGCTCGCCGCTCAGAAAAACGGAATAAAGGCGGTAATATGCCTCCCCGACGGTGCACCGATATCAAAGGTAGAAGCAACAAAGAGCTACGGTGCAGAGGTATGCCTTGTTGAAGGCGTATATGATGACGCGTATAATAAGGCTCTCTCGCTTCGTGATGAGATGGGATATACTTTTATTCATCCCTTTGACGATCCCGACGTTATAGCCGGACAGGGAACGATTGCGCTCGAGCTTGAGGATCAGATACCCGACATGGATGCGGTGATCGTACCGATAGGAGGCGGAGGCCTTATATCGGGTATAGCATATACACTCAAATCACTTAATCCCAATATAAAGGTATACGGTGTTCAAGCGTCCGGTGCGCCTTCAATGCGCAATTCGGTAAGAGATGCACATATAGAAACTCTTTCAAGCGTTGCTACGATCGCGGACGGAATCGCAGTCAAAAAGCCGGGTACACTTACATATGAGCTTTGCAGTAAGTACGTCGACGAGATAGTTACCGTCACGGATGATGAGATATCAGCGGCCATACTCGCTCTTATGGAGCAGCACAAGCTCGTTACAGAGGGTGCGGGAGCCGTTGCTGTAGCTGCGGCAATGTTCGGAAAGATAGATACAAAAGGAAAGAAAACAGTATGTCTCCTTTCGGGCGGAAACATCGACGTTACTATCCTTTCGCGTGTTATTACAAGAGGCCTTCTTATGTCGGGCAGAAGCTGTCAGCTTATGGTTGAGCTTGTCGATAAGCCGGGTCAGCTCACCAACGTTTCCCGTATAATCTCCGAGCTTGGCGGAAACGTAACCTCGGTTCACCACGAAAGAGCAAACGAAGGTTCTGACGTCAACGGATGTTACCTGCGCCTCGTTCTTGAAACGAGAAACTTCGACCACATAGCCGAGATACGCAAGGCTCTTACCGATTTCGGATTCAAAATTATAGATTAAGGGAGAAAAACAATGATAAAGAAAATAGCAACAGATAAGGCTCCCTCCGCAATAGGCCCGTATTCACAGGCAGTAGCGGTAGGTAATATGCTTTACACATCAGGACAGATAGCAATAAACCCCGCAAGCGGAAACGTTGAAGCTCAGGATATCGTAGGTCAGACCGAGCAGGTAATGAAGAACCTCGGTGCCGTGCTTGAGGCGGCGGGAACAAGCTTTGAAAACGCTGTAAAAACGACCTGCTTCCTTGCCGATATCAAGGACTTTGCAGCGTTCAACGAGATATACGGAAAGTACTTCACCTCAAAGCCCGCACGCAGCTGCGTTGCGGTAAGAGATCTCCCCAAGGGCGTTCTCGTTGAGGTTGAGGTCATTGCGGTGATCTGAGTATCAGACGTTCGGAGCAGTTTCATAAACGGATAAAGCCGCTCATATGAGCGGCTTTTGCTTCTCCTTCTTGACAAACGTAATATTATATGGTATAATGATGCCGGAATATAAAAATTGATGTAATATCTCTCAAAAAACGTTGTCTTATATATAAAAGACAATATCCAAAATACGTTTTTATAAGGAGTCACTATGAAAAAGCTTTCAAAAAGAACGAAAATAATTATATCACTTGCGGCAGTGCTTGCGCTTTCGGCGTTTATGTGTGTGTATTCTTACGGCACGTTTCATGTTTCAGAGCTCAATCGCAATTCCTCTCTTTCGGTCGATCTTCTCGAAAGCGGGAAAGAGGTGGATTTTGATGAATATGAGATATATCCCACCGAAGGTATGGGAAACGGTAGATATTATATACATAGGGAAGGATGCCACAGAATATGTATCGGAACCTATCCCGATTCGGTCTTCTTTTCCTCGCGTGTGATAGCTGTGTCTATAGAGGACGGTTGCTCGGACAAGGTTTTCGGCATAGGGGTAGGAACTCCGGCGCGAGAGATATATGCGGCCTTTGATAAATACAATTACAAAATTGAAAAGGGCTCTGATCTCTGGATAGTCGCAAAAAAAGGCAGGGTGTCAATAGCAGTGAGACTGAATGAGGCTGAAAACGCCGAGGATATAACGGTGAGAGTAAAAACGACTAATATTTTCGGAGTACAATATTGATAAAAAAGAATAAGAACGGCGGTCTGATCCGCCGCTTATTTCATTTATGAAAAAAGAGTAAACAAAAAGTATAAATATACGCAAAGCTATTGACTTTATCACTTTAGTGTGGTAAAATATTTGCATTATTATTCTTTATAAAATTGAGAGAGAAAAAAGGAGATGCGCTGCGGCGCCTGATGAATATATGGATCTATCAAAGGTTGATCACGTTGATATGCTCGCAAAGGCTTTTTTGGCACTTGAAAATGAGGAAGAATGTTTAAAGCTTCTGGATGATCTTCTTACGGTCACAGAGGTAAAGGCACTTGCTCAGAGAATAGTGGTGGCAAAGCTCCTCAGAGAAAGAAAAAGCTACAACGAGATAGTATCAAAGACGGGAGCAAGCTCCGCAACGGTAAGCAGAGTCAACAGATGTCTTGTTTACGGTGACGGAGGATATGAAACAGTACTTAAACGGATCGGAGACGAAAATGAATAACATTACCGAAGATAAGATAACGGGTCTGCTTTGCTCGCTTTACGAAAAATATGGCTACAACAGATTCAAAATGAATAAATTCGAGCAGTACAGTCTTTATCTTGAGAACAAGGACTTTCTCACAAGCGACAGAATAGTTACGTTTACGGATAACACCGGACGCCTTCTCGCGCTAAAGCCTGACGTTACTCTTTCTATAGTAAAGGGTGCGGTCGATAAGAAAAGCGAATGTGAAAAGGTCTATTACAATGAGAACGTGTACAGAGCCTCAAAGGACGGTGAGTTCCGTGAGCTTACCCAGGTAGGAGTTGAATGTATAGCGCACATCGATCTTTATTCCGTATTCGAGGTCATTGTTCTGGCACACAAGAGCCTTTCTTATATAAGCGACGAATACCTGCTTGCGCTTTCTCACATGAGATTTATTTCAGCGGCACTCGGAGGTATAGAAGACGCAGGTGTAAAGAAGAGAATACTTGAATGCATATCAAAAAAGAACGTTCATACGCTTAAGGCAATACTTGCGGAAAACAATGTCGGCGCAGGACTCTCCGAATGTCTTACCGTACTTGCATCGCTTTTCGGAGACGTCGATACCTGCATAGAAAAGCTGTGCGAGATATCTGTCAACGAGGAGACAGACAAGGTACTCTGTGAGCTGAAACGCCTTTCATCGCTTCTTAAGAGCGCAGGGCTTTACGCTAAGACAGTGATGGATTTTTCGATAGTGAACGATATGAGCTATTATAACGGAATTACCTTCCAAGGCTTTATAAACGGTATTTCACAGAGTGTTCTCTCGGGCGGAGAGTACGGCAAGCTTCTTGAAAAGTTTTCCTCAAAGCTTGACGCGGTCGGATTTGCGGTGTATATCGATGCTCTTGAGAGACTTACCGCAAAGAAGAGCTTTGACGCGGACGTGTTCGTGCTTTACTCCGACAGTTCAGATGCGGAAAAGCTTTATGCTTGTATAGATAGGCTTATCGCAAGCGGTGTTTCCGTAAGAAGCGGAAGGACTCTTCCCGGAAGGGTAAGATGCAAGAGAATAATGAAATTTGACGGGGAGGTCTTGACAGATGAATAACGGTATGATAAATATAGCACTCCCCAAGGGAAGGCTGGGTGAGAGCGTACTTGAAATATTCGAGAAGCTCGGATACGGCTGTCCCGCAATACATGAAAAAAACAGAAAGCTGATATTTACAAACGAGGAGAACGGTGTATGCTTCTTCTGGGTGAAGCCGTCTGACGTTGCCATATACGTTGAAAGAGGAGCGGCAGACATAGGCGTGGTCGGACGTGACATCCTCCTCGAATACTCTCCCGACGTATATGAGCTCGCAGACCTTAAAACCGGTATATGCCGAATGGCTGTGGCAGGAAAGTCGGATTACTATGACGATACTACAAAGACCCTCCGAGTTGCAACCAAATTTCCGAACATCGCGAGAGGCTACTATGAGAAGATAGGGCGCGATATAGATATAATAAAACTGAACGGTTCTATAGAGCTTGCTCCCATTCTCGGTCTTTCCGACGTTATAGTGGATATAGTTGAGACGGGAAAAACTCTTTATGAAAACGGACTTGAGCCATATACTGATATAGTAGATATCAGCGCAAGACTTGTTTCAAATAAAGCAAGCTACAAGTTCAAAAACGGTAAAATAAAAGAAATAAGCGAAAAGATCATAGAATATATAGGTTAACGGTATGATAAACATAATCAGATTTTCAAAGGACATGACGCGAGAGGATATATTCTCTGCGGTAGAGGAAAAGCTCAACGTCTCGTCAAGCGTAAGCGAAATAATCGCAAACGTAAGAGCAAACGGAGATAAGGCTCTATACGAATACAGTGAACGATTCGACAGAGCAAAGCTCGACAGCATTACGGTAAGTGAGGAGGAGATAGAAGAAGCGTTTGCTTCTGTAGATCCCGAGCTTATAAGAGTAATGGAGGACGCTAAGGAAAATATATATAAGTTCCATGCAAATCAGAAGAGAAGCGGATTTATAGTTGCCGATAAGGACGGTGTTGTTCTCGGACAGAGAGTCATACCGATAGAAAAGGTTGGGCTTTACATTCCGGGCGGAACTGCAAGCTATCCTTCAAGCGTGCTTATGAATGCAATACCCGCCAAAATAGCCGGAGTTTCTTCTATTGCTATGGTGAGCCCTCCGACCTATAAAAACGGGAAGATCGCTCCCGCAATACTTGCCGCCGCCAAAATTGCCGGTGTGGATAAGATATATAAGGTGGGCGGTGCACAAGCGATAGCAGCTCTCGCATACGGCACGGAAACGGTTGAAAGAGTGGATAAGATAGTCGGACCCGGAAACGCATACGTCGCCGAGGCCAAAAGGCAGGTATTCGGAAGGGTCAGCATAGATATGATAGCGGGACCGAGCGAGATACTTGTTATCGCGGACAAGACGTGCGATCCGAGATACGTGGCGGCTGATATGCTTTCCCAGGCCGAGCACGACAGACTTGCAAGCGCGGTACTCGTTACAGACAGCGAGGAGCTTGCAGAAAAGGTCCGGGCCGAGCTTGAGGTGCAGATACCCTTGCTCTCGAGAAGCGAGATCGCGAGATATTCCATAGACAATTACGGAAAGATAATTATTGCCGATTCGCTTTACGACGTAATAGACGCTTCAAACGAGATCGCCCCCGAGCATCTCGAGATATGTACGGACGATCCGTTTGACATCCTGCCGAGAATAAAGAATGCGGGAAGTGTCTTCCTCGGAAAATATTGCCCCGAGCCTCTCGGTGACTATTATTCCGGACCGAATCACACTCTTCCCACAAGCGGAAGCGCAAGATTTTCAAGTCCTCTTTCGGTAGATGATTTCGTTAAAAGATCAGCTTACTCATATTATACAAGAGATGCGCTTGAAAAGGTGTATTCCGACGTAGCCTCGTTTGCAGAGGCTGAGGGACTTACCGCCCATGCGAGAAGTATGACAATAAGATTTGACGGAGAAGAGAAATGAGCAGATTTTTGAATTCAAGTCTCAAGGGACTTGTTCCGTACACTCCGGGTGAGCAGCCGCAGAACAAAAAATACGTTAAGCTCAATACAAACGAATCACCCTTCCCTCCGTCCGAGAAAGCACTTGACAGTATAGGAAGGTGCGAGCTTGGGGACCTCAGGCTGTATTCGGATCCGGTGTGCAGAGGTGTGAGAGAGCGTCTCGCAAGAGTGCTCGGAGTAGAAACCGAAAATACAGTCGTAACAAACGGCTCGGATGAAGCATTGAATTTCTTTTTTGCTTCATTCTGTGAGAACGGAGTTGTATTCAATGATATAACCTACGGCTTTTACAAGGTTTTTGCCGATCTGTATTCTCTCGACTATACCGAGATACCCCTCCTTCCCGATTTTTCGGTGGACGTTGATAAATTTATCGCTATAAATAAAAACGTCGTTATAGCAAATCCCAATGCACCTACCGGGCTTGCACTTCCTCTTTCGGTGATAGAGGAGATAGTAAGATCGAATCCCGAAAACATCGTTCTCGTTGATGAGGCGTATATTGATTTCGGAGGCGAAAGCGCAGTTCCGCTTACAAAAAAATACGATAATCTTCTGGTTGTCGGCACTTTCTCAAAGTCAAGGTCGCTTGCCGGCGCGAGAATAGGATATGCGGTAGGCTCAAAAGAGCTTATCTCGGATATGCATGCGATAAGATACAGCACAAACCCGTATAACGTGAACAGGCTTACGCTTAAGATAGCCGAGGCGGTGCTTGACGATAACGGCTATTATATGAATAACTGTAGGAGAATAATAGAGAACAGAGAATATGCTACGGCAGAACTTCGCAGGAGGGGATTTTCCGTTCTCGACTCAAAGGCAAATTTTATATTTGCGAAAAGTGAAAAAATACCGGGTGAGGAATATTACCTGCGACTCAAGGAGAAGGGAGTTCTCGTCAGACACTTTACAAATCCGAGAATATGCGAGTATAACAGAATAACCATAGGAACGAAAGAGGATATGGACGTTCTTCTTTCGGCAACCGATGAGATATTTAAGGAGCTTTCGATATGAGAGAATATACTGTTGAACGAAAAACAAAAGAGACGGATATCCGACTCTCACTGAATATAGACGGAAGAGGAAGGGCGGACGTAAACACCGGCTGCGGATTCCTCGACCATATGCTCGAGCTTTTTTCACACCACTCAAAATTTGACCTTTCGGTCTACTGCAAGGGTGATACACACGTAGATTACCACCATACTGCGGAGGATATAGCGATAGCTTTGGGTGAGGCTGTAAACAAGGCACTCGGAGACAGAAAGGGTATAAACAGATATGCCGATATTCATCTTGTCATGGATGAAGCACTTGTGCTTTGCGCTCTCGATATTTCGGGAAGGGCATATCTTTCTTACGATGCGGAAATACCTGCTCAGAAAATAGGCGATTTTGACAGTGAGCTTATAGAGGAGTTCTTCTGCGGATTTGTAAGAACGTCTAATATCACCCTTCACCTTAAAAAGCTTGACGGAAGAAACTCTCATCATATTGCAGAGGCACTTTTTAAGGCATTTGCAAGATGTATGAGAAAGGCGGTAGCACCCGACGTTGATTTTATTGACGAGATACCCTCGTCAAAAGGAGTACTCTGATGATAGCTATCGTTGATTACGGAGTGGGGAATCTTTTTTCACTCAAAAGCTCTTTTGAATATATCGGAGAGGACGTGTGCGTCACCGGAGATATCCGGAAAATAAAAGATTGTGAAAAGATACTTCTTCCCGGTGTAGGTGCGTTTGAAGATGCAGCGAGAAAGCTACGCGAGAGCGGCCTTTACGACACTGTTATAAGAGAAGCCGAGAAGGGAAAGTACGTTTTCGGAATATGCCTCGGTATGCAGATGCTTCTTGACAGGAGCTTTGAATACGGAGAGCACAAGGGACTCGGGCTTATATCCGGAGAGGTTCGCCCTATAAATGAGGATGTTCCGGAGGGGTTCAAGATCCCTCACATCGGATGGAACAGTCTTATTTTCCCGAAGGGAAAGGAAAAACATCCGATATTTAAATATGTGAACGAGGGCGATTGCGTATACTTCGTTCACTCTTATCACGCAAAAAATTGCGAAGAAAGTGTCATTGCATCTGCCGAATACGGAGGAATACTCACTGCGGCGGTCGCAAAGGATAACGTTATGGGAACACAGTTCCACCCCGAAAAAAGCGGAAGGATAGGGCTTGACATTCTCAAGGCCTTCTGCGAGCTGTAAGGAGTATACAAATGATAATTTTTCCTGCAATAGATCTTATCGGCGGTTGTGCGGTAAGACTCGCTATGGGAGACTACGGAAGAAAGACGGTATACAGCGACAGTCCTCTTGACGTTGCGAGATCCTTCAGAGAAGCGGGTGCCGAATATCTCCATGCGGTAGACCTTGACGGAGCAAAGAGCGGGGGTACACCGAATTTTGAAACTGTAAGGAGCCTTGCAAAAGAGAGCGGCCTGAAGGTCGAGATAGGCGGAGGCGTCCGCGACATGGAGACAATAGACAGATATATCGATGCCGGTGTGTTCAGAGTCATACTCGGGAGTGCGGCGGTAAAGGATCCGGAGCTTCTGTCCTGCGCGATCGAAAAATACGGTGAGAGGATAGCTGTCGGTGTTGACGTCAAGGACGGTCTTGTTGCCATACACGGCTGGCTTGAGACTACCGACAGAGAATGCTTTGAGTTCTGCAAGAAGCTTGAAAACACAGGCGTATCTACCGTCATATGCACGGATATATCCAAGGACGGAATGATGAGCGGAACAAATCTCGAGCTTTACAGAAGACTGCGCAGTCAGCTCAAAATGAATATAGTTGCTTCGGGCGGAGTTTCAAGCATCGAGGATATAAGAACCCTGCGTAAGATGGATATATACGGTGCTATTCTCGGAAAAGCACTTTATACCGGTGCGCTGTCGCTTTCCTCTGCAATAGATGAGGCTAAATAAATAATATCGGAGATTTTTATGATAACCAAAAGAATCATTCCTTGCCTTGACGTAAGAGACGGACGAGTGGTCAAGGGAGTAAATTTCGCAGGACTTCGTGACGTTTCGGATCCCGTAGGTCTTGCCGAATACTACAGTGAAAACGGAGCTGACGAGCTTGTTTTTTACGATATAACAGCATCTTTTGAGGGTAGAAGGTTATTTACCGATATACTCAAAAAGGTCGCCTCAAGGATATTTATTCCGCTCACGGTCGGTGGAGGAATAAACACGGTAGACGATTTTGACAGAGTTCTCAAATGCGGAGCGGATAAAGTAAGCGTAAACTCGGGAGCGATAAAGGACCCGTCGCTTATATACGAGGCGGCAAAAAAATACGGTGACCAGTGCGTGGTCCTCTCGGTGGACGCAAAGAGAGTGGACGGAAGGTTTATTGTGTTTGCAAAGGGCGGCCGCGAATCCACCGGACTTGACGCTATAGAATGGATAAAGCGAGGCGTTTCAAACGGCGCGGGAGAGATCGTTCTCAACAGTATAGATACCGACGGAGTAAAGCGGGGCTTTGACCTTGAAATGCTGGAGGCGGTATCAAATGCGGTGTCGGTTCCGGTAATAGCGTCGGGAGGCGCGGGATGTGCCGAGGATTTCGTTACCCTTTTCAAAGCTCTTCCAAAGGTCGACGCAGGTCTTGCGGCATCCATATTCCACTTCGGTGAGGTGAGGATCGCCGATCTGAAGCGCCTTCTTGCCGATAACGGCATAACCTCAAGAATAATATAGGAGATATTTTGATATGCTTGATATAAGTAAACTTAAATTTGATGAAAAAGGGCTCATTCCCGCAATAGTTGTTGATGCCAAGACCAAAAAGGTACTCACACTCGCATATATGAATAAGGAAAGCCTCGAGATAAGCATGAAGGAGGGAAGGACCTGCTTCTGGTCACGCTCAAGACGGGAGCTTTGGAGAAAGGGCGAGACGTCCGGAAACGTTCAGAAAATAGTGAGCATTACGGCAGACTGCGACGCAGACGCACTCGTTGTCAAGGTCGAAAAGAGCGGACCTGCATGTCATACCGGCGCAGATTCCTGCTTCAATGATGAGGTGTATCAGAGCGATGAGCTCTCGGAATTTTCTTACAGCGGACTTTACGATCTTATAAAGGGCCGTAAGGAGGAAAAGAAGGAGGGAAGCTATACGACCTACCTCTTTGAAAAGGGAATAGACAAGATACTCAAAAAGGTCGGTGAGGAGTCAACAGAGGTCATTATTGCCGCAAAGGCGGATGACAGAAGAGACACCGTATATGAGATAGCCGATCTCGCTTACCACGTGATGGTCCTCATGGTGCAGATGGGTATCCCGCTTGAGGATATCTTTGATGAGCTTGCCTCAAGACACGTAATAGATAAGAAGGTAAAGCAGGAGAAGATGACCTGATGTTTTTTATAAAAATGATCGCCCGTGGGATAGCTTCCAATAAGACAGTATGAGAACATTACTGACATAGGGTAGCTGCCGTACAGGAGTGCGACAAGAAAAATTGGCGATACTTGGTTTTCATAACCGGGTATCGCCTTTTTCTATCTTTAACAGAATGTTTGAATCTTATTGGAGGTACATATGATGCAGGAACTGAACTATATTCGTTGTGGTGATTACTATATATCACATAAAAACAGTTTGAGGGGCACACGCTCTCTCTTTTTATATAAAATAAATGTCATAGGTAAACAAATTGTAAATAAGAAAGAAAAATCGTTGACAAGTAAACGAAAGTGTGATATAATTGTTGACAAGTAAACGAAAGGAGATAAAAATGCTTTCGGTTGAAAAATACATCAGATTTAACCTTACGGTATCAAATATCGAGAAGGCTCTGCAGAAGTATAAAAATTCAAATCTTGCGGAATACAACCTTCGCTCGACGCATATGCTGTGTCTTGTCAGCCTTAAGTACGGAGAAGCGATGACAGCGGCGGACCTTGCGGATGTGTGTGCGGTGAACAAAGCACTTATATCGAGAGTGACTGCCGATCTTTTTGATATGGGATATATTGAGTACACGGCAGATTCGATAAATAAAAAGTATAAAAAGAAGATAACACTGACAGAGTCGGGTCTGAACGTGACCGACGAGATCGTGGAAAAGATAACGAGCGCAGTTACCTCGGTATCAGGGCAAATATCCGAAACAAGGCTCGCCGTATTTTACGACGTGCTCTTTACAATAGAAAAAAATTTAACCAACCTTGCAAAAAACGATTAAGTAAAAGAGGAGTTTTTAAAATGGGAAACATCAGAATATCGAACAAGAAGAGAATAGAAAAGCATGCACCTAACATAATGGACGTTGTTGATTTTCTCGAGTTTATTGAGAAATTCGGTGACAAGGTAGTCTTTAAGTATTTTAAGAAGAAGCAGATAATGGAGGTTACTTATAAAGAGTATACCGACCTTGTACACACTCTTTCCGCAGGACTTTCTTCGGTAGGTCTTCTCGGTAAAAGAATAGCCGTTATAGGCGAGACAAGTGTAAACTGGCTTGCTACCTACACTGCTATTATCGCCTCCGGCGGTATTGCGATTCCTATGGATAAGGAGCTTGCACCCGATCAGATCATCGGATTCCTCGACATGGTAGACGCTGACGCTATCGTATATTCGGAAAGCTTCAATCCTAAATTTGACGAATATATAGGAAAGGGCAGCAGAGTTTATATTCCTATAGTTCCCGCAGAGGGCAGAGAGGAAAACGAAGTATATAAGCCCTTTGAAAGACTCCTCGAGGCCGGAGCTGCAGGTGTTGCAAACGGGTACAAGTATCCCCGCGCAAAGGACCCCAAGGAAATGGCGGAAATGCTCTTCACCTCGGGAACTACCGGTACAAGTAAGTGCGTAATGCTCAGCCAGCTCAATATATACTCTGCAGTAAAAGCTGCCTACGAGACGGTCGATTTCTGTCACGAGGACGTTATTCTTTCGGTTCTTCCCGTGCATCACACCTATGAGCTTGCTTGTCTCCAGGCAGGTATGCTCTACGGAATGGAAATATGCATAAACGATACTATTGGTCACGTTATGAGAAATATCGCTGCCTTCAAGCCTACCGGTCTTGTTCTCGTTCCCTTGTTCGTAAGCACGATCTATAAGAAGATCTGGGCAGAAGCAGAGAAGCAGGGAAGAGCCGACACTCTCAGAAAGGGTATCAAGATATCCGAAGGCCTCCGCAAGGTGGGTATCGACGTGAGAAGAAAGCTCTTCAGCTCTGTCCACGAAAAGTTCGGCGGCAGACTTGTCAAGATAATATGCGGCGGAGCAAAGCTTAATCCCGAATATATAGAGGGCTTTGAAGCTATAGGTATCTCTATATATGAAGGCTTCGGAATAACAGAGTGCTCGCCTCTTGCCGCGGTAACACCCTACTATGCAAGAAAGGTAGGCTCTATCGGTACAGAGGTTACCTGCTGCAGAATGAGAATAGAGCCCAACGGACAGCAGACAGAGGACGGACACGATCTCGGTGAGCTTCAGGTAAAGGGTACGAACGTAATGCTCGGATACTACAATAACCCCGAGGCTACCGCAGACGTCTTTACGGATGACGGTTGGTTCAGAACCGGTGATATCGGATACAAGGATGAGGACGGCTACTACTATATTACGGGTAGAAGTAAGTTTGTTATAGTTCTTGAAAACGGTAAGAACGTATTCCCTGAGGAGATAGAGGATTATCTTGACGCGATAGATGAGATTGCGGAGTGTGTTGTTCTCGGCAGAAAGGCTGAAGACAGCGACGAGGTCAAGCTTATCGCGGTAGTATATCCCAATGCCGAAAAGTTCGCAGAGAATGAGACAAAAGAAAATATACACGCAGCTATTACAGCCAAGGTAAACGACCTTAACAGAACGCTTCCGTCCTTTAAGCAGATAAAGGGCGTTGAGCTTCGCGATACCGAATTCGAGAAGACAACAAGCAGAAAGATCAAGCGTAACCTTGTAAAATAAAAAAGAGAAGGGGACGCAAAATCGTCCCCTTTTGTCATACAGAAGATAGAAAAAGGAGATAATATGAATTTCAGAGAGATAGCAGAAAACCGTCAGTCCTGCAGAAAATACGATTCGTCAAGACAGGTTGAGCAAGAGAAGATAGACGCGATACTTGAGTGTGCCCGCCTTGCTCCGTCGGCATGCAACGGTCAGCCTTATCACATTACAGTGTGCAGAGGAGAGACGGCAAAGAGGGTGGCGAAGACAACCATGGGAATGGGTATGAACAGGTTTGCATCCGACGCAGACGTGCTGATGGTAATATCCGAGGAGGACTACGTAAAAAGCGCCGCGCTCGGAGCAAAGGTTAAAAACAACGATTACAGATCTATAGACATCGGTATTCTTGCCGCATATATCACCGCCGAGGCAACTGTACAGGGGCTCGGTACGTGTATACTCGGTTGGTTTGACGACAAGGAGATCCGTGAGATATGCGCTCTTTCGCACCCTGTAAGGCTTGTTATAACTGTAGGATATCCTCATCCCGACGATAAGCTCAGAGCAAAGAAACGTAAGGATACGGATAAGCTTGTTCATGAAATGAATTGAGATCTTTGTATAAAAAAGTGGGTATCAAGAGTAAGTACTCTAAAGGACGGGTTTTGTAGTTTTATGGAATACGCTACCAACCGATAGAAAAATGGCAGAGAAGCTTTTAAGTTCTCTGCCATTTTTCTCGAATAAGTACTGATTTAATTAAAGAGATCAAGGTCTTGATGAAAGCAACGCAAAGGCAATTTAAGATCCGTATATCGAAAATATGTTAAACGGTTTTTTATGCTTCAAAAAATGCCTTCAGAAAATCATGCATTCCGCCCTCGTAACATGCTTCTGCCAAAAATTCCGTTCCTCTTTGATCACCCCAACTATAGTAAATAATAGTTCTGCCCAGGTACTCGCAGAGCTCCATATCGCTGTTATTTATATCCAGTGCGGCATCTACGCGTGCACGGTCAGCGATAGTAAGGAAAGGACTGCCGATAGACCAACGGCGTGGTCTCCACGATATTGTTGCACCCGATCGTTCCCAATTTGCGAATAAAAGGCTTTTTGGGGAATTCTGATTTTTTCACTTTTTCTCCTTTCAACTGTGGGTATCATATTGTCACAAAGCTGTTCTTTTGAGCATGCCACTAAAGAAGGATATCGTTTTTTTATTATTTTGTGAGCCTTTCTTCAAGAGCGGTGAGCGCACGCTTGTATGCAAGTCCCTGATGAGACGTCATATCGAGAGGCAGAGTGTCTCCCGTGATCACCTCGCATATTTTTTTCATAGCCTGAGGGTTCTTTACCGCAAACGGACCTATTAGCTGTGTTGCAAAGAAGTTGTTTACTGTAAATCCGTCAAGAGCCGATCTCTTATCGTTCCCGAGATCTGATCCGAGAAGCAGCTCGCACAGACCGCCTTCAATGCCGTAGTAAACGCATGACGTATTTACGTAGCCTACCAGCTTTGAAGCAAAGATGTTTTTGTCGTTTGTGAGTATATCTCCCGAAAAGCGTTTGTCGGTATACATTCCCGTCGAGTAATCGAAGGTAGACAGCATAGCATAGTCTTTTCCGTTCATTGAAACCGTTTTGCCGAAAAGAGCGATGGCATTACCCGTAACGAGAAAGCATTTTTTGTTTTCCACAAGCTCCTTTATGCATTCCTTTTTGGGAAGGAGTCTTTTGGAGGCTTCTATCATATTTGCTTCGGTTCCCGAGCCTATATAGAAAAAGTCAAATTCGGTAAGGTCGATCTCTTCGGGAAATTCGCACTCTGTTACACTGACGCTGTAGCCGTTTTCCTTCAGATATTTTTCTGTTATTTTTACGTTTCCGTATTCTCCGTAGAGAGAGAGAAGCTTCGGAAACAGATGAAGTATCTTTATTTCTTTCATATCTCTTCGCCTCACTTTCCCATTATAGGTGTCAGCACGGTTACTCTGTTAAAGAGCTTGTCCTTATCCGAGAAGCAGGTTATTACGTATAGCTCGTCGTCTGTAGGCTTGCTCATTTCACCTACCATCTTATCAAGGTCGGTTGTCACAAGTATTTTTGACTGATCTATGCCCGTCATCTCAAATCTTGTTGCCAGATCGTGAGCGTAGCTTCCGCAGAGAAGAATTCTCTTTGCCTTTGATCGCTCCAGCTTTTCAAAGGATATATCGTAAAGCCAGCTGGTTTCTGAGGTGTAGTACTTTCTGCTTATCGAATCGACTATGATGGCAAGAGTAAAGTCATTCTTTACCGCAGCAACGTATTCGAGGCTCTGGTTATAGGACGTGGAGTTTTCATGCTTTGAGGTGATGAGAAGCCCCTCGTTGTTACCGGCTTTGAATCTTACCACACGGCCGTTTTTCATAATGAAGGAGTTGAGTGAGGCAGCGCTCTTTTCCATAGGTATTCCGACGATACTGCATATAGCAAACGCCGCGCAAAGATTGTATACGTTGTATCTGCTCTTGAATGCGAGATTTATCTCGTTTCCGCAGATAGAGATCTTTCCTTCCTCAAGGTCCATGCTGTCAACCGTGTACTCTGAGGTGGGGGAGGAGAATCCGCATTTTTCACAATGATATGAGCCGAGATGTGCATAGTGGAAATAGTCGTACGACAGCTTTTCCTTGCATATCGGACAGTAATAGCAATCATTATAGAGCGCATCACTGTTGTCTGAGGAATATGCGTTCTTTGCCATTCCGAAGTAGCGTACTCTGTCTCTGCCGTATCCGAATTTTGATACTATAGGATCGTCTGCATTGAGAATAAGAGTGGCATTCGGTATAAGATCGACGGCATCCTTTATAATATCGTATATCCAGAAGGGATGCACGTTTCGTGTGAGCTGGTCGCGGTAAAGGTTGGTTATTGCAAAGTAGGTGGGCTTTATATATTTGAAGGTGTGGCGCGCATATCTCTCATCGCTCTCTATTACAACGACGTCTCCCTTTACCTTGCCCGAAAGAGTGGAATTCTTCAGAAGCAAAGTCGTTACGCCCTCTATCTGATTACTGCCCTCTCTGTTCCATACTACCTTCTTTCCGTTCTCCTCAAGAACCGCCGCGATCATTTCGACGGTTGAGGTCTTTCCGTTAGAGCCGGTCACGGCAATAACGTATTCCGGGAGAGTGATTCTGCTCAGAATGTCGGGGCATATCCTAAGGACTATTTGTCCGGGCAGGCTCGAGCCTCTTTTTAAAAGCTTACCTGCAAACGCAAGGAGCTTACACAGTAGGATCATTAAAAATTTCATAGGTTGTCCTCTTAAAACAGTATTATACTTTAATTATAACACATGAAATAACTATTTACAATAAGCGGGAATAACATTTAACATAAAATTAAAAATAGGAGCGGATAATAATACCGCTCCGTTTGTAATTATTTTTTATACTCAATTTCATTCCAAAGCGTAAATCCGAGGATGAGGATACCGCCCGCTATCTGAAGAGGAGTTATTCCTTCCTTGAGTATTGTGACAGAGATCATTACAGCTACAAGCGGATCTATATAGCTGAGAATTGCCGCCTTTTGCCCGGGCAATTCCTTGAGTGAGGAGAAATACATACAGTACGTAATGCCGGTGTGCAGGATGCCTACGATAAGAAGATAACCCCATCCTTTTCCGCTAAGAGAGGCAAGATTTATTCCGCTTGTCATGAGGACGTACGGAAGAAGGACGCCGACGGCTGCAATAAACTGAAGAAAGGTTCTGTGTATCCCTTCGACTCCCTTTATAAATTTGTTGACGAGTATTACGGTCGCGTAGAGACAAGCCGCCCCGAGACCGAACAGTACTCCGAGAAAATGGTTACTTCCCGAGTTGAGATCTCCTATTCCCGTTATCATTACGATGCCGACGGTAGACATAACAAAGCATATCCACTGCTTTGCTTTCATCTTTTCCTTGAATAAGATAGGACACGCCACGGTGACTATGATCGGTGCAAAATAATAGCTGAGCGTTGCCACGGATACAGAGGTGTACTTATACGCCTCGAATAAAAGTATCCAGTTAAATCCCATTGCAATACCCGAAACGAGAAGGAGAGGCAGCTCCTTTTTTATTTTCCCGAAGGGGATCTTTTGCTTTGTTATAAGCAGAAAGCCCCCGATAAGAAGAGAAGCAAGTACGGCTCGGTAAAGCGCCTTTTCACCCGAGGGGAGATCTATGTTTTTTACGAACAGACCAATGGTTCCGAATATCACCATTGAAATTATAAGCATAAGCCTTGCACTAAAAAAACGTTTCATCCGCCATCACCGCCCCTTAAAAATAAATATAGAATATTATATCATAACTCTCTCGGTTAGTCAATACTTTTTCATTATATTTCTATCTTTGTTCGGACCGTGCGAGATATTTAGTAAAATAAATATTTATTTTTGTAAATATATATTGACAAATCAATGGCTGTATGATATAATAATATCAAAGGAGGTGTATACGAATGTATATCAGCTACGATAAGCTTTGGAAGCTTCTTATAGATAAACAGCTTAAGAAGACAGATCTTATATCGCTCTGTAAAATAAGCTCGCGAACACTTACAAAGCTTTCGAAAAACGAGAACGTAAATACTGATACCCTTATAAGAATATGCGAGGCACTCTCATGTGGGATAGAGGATATTTGTACGCTTCGTGAAAATACAGAGCCTATGACCCTATACGAGGCGTTCAGGGGAGGCAAGAAGCTGCTGTCTTCGGATGATTATTGTAAAACGTATTCTTTCGAGTATAAGGGAAAGAGAGTAATTCTCACAAAGACAAAGAAAAAGGCAAACAAATATACAGTGCTTCACTGCAAGGGAAGTGCGGTTACGTGGGAGCAGATAACACAGATAAGCATATACACCTCGGCGAGTGAGTATTTTGCTATAGATCTGTCGGAAAAGCGAGATCCGGAGACTGTGTATATAGTGGTTATTTCGGGAACACCTAATCACTTCAAGGGGCTTGACGAGGGAATATTTGTTTCGGTTCACGGAAAGGCATGCGATAAAAATTCGGTGTACGTGATGTCAGAGGCGGCACTGAAGGTCTTTGATATTTAAAAGAACGGGAGGAACGTTATGAATTTTAAAGGTAAGGTTGCAATCTCCACAGGCGCGGCGTCGGGAATGGGACTTCTCTTTGCAAGGAGCTTTGCAGAGCTCGGGGGAGACGTTGTCATGTGCGATATAAACGAGGATGTACTTAAAGAAAAGGTAGAAGAGATAAACGAAAGGTCAAACGGGAAAGCGATAGGTGTCATATGCGACGTCAGAGACTATTCTCAGGTATGCCACGCACGTGATGTTGCGGTAAATACTTTTGGACGAATAGACGTTATGGCAAATTTTGCGGGCGGAACCGCTGTAAGAATGAGAAAAGTCGATAGGAGCGCATACCCGGAATTTCCCGACGTGCCGATAGACGTTTACGATTGGGGAATCGACGTTAACCTTAAAGGCCCGTTCTATTTTGCCCATGCGGTGCTTTCGCAGATGAGAGAGCAGAGGAGCGGACTTGTTATAAATATAGGGTCTATTACCGGTGCAGAGGGTGACGGATACGGAATGGATTATCCTACGTCAAAGGCCGGGCTTATGTATGGACTTACAAAATCTATAGCACAGTTCGGTGCAAAATACGGAATAAGATGCGTTTGCATCTCTCCGGGTCCGGTTCTTACCCGCCCTGCAATGGCAAAAATGCAGACCATGCTCGGAAGAGCGGCCGATCCTCAGGAAATAATTGATCTGTGCCTTTTCATCGCCTCGGAAAAAGGTCAGTTCATAAACGGTGAAAATATTATGATAGACGGTGGAAGAAACGCCATGAAGAGAGGCTGAGCGTATGAGTGAAAAAAGCTTTTTAAATTTTGAACGGCCGCCCCTTACCGTAATGGTCCAGGCAAGCACACCGGAGAGAATAGAGGAGCTTATGAGCAAGTCTGTTCCGGAGGGAGCAGAGGCTTTTGGTATGCAGTTCTGCAGAATGGAGCCACACTACAGAAACGGTGAAACTTACAGGAGGCTTTTTGATCGGGCATATGGCAGACCTGTGTACGTAACCAACTACAGACACGGATATAACAAAGAGAAAAGCGATGAAATCCTTGCAGATGAGCTTTTGGAGCTTGCGGAATGCGGGGCTACCCTCTGTGACGTAATGGCAGATCTCTTCGACAGACAAAAGGGTGAATTTACGACAGACGCATCTGCAATAAAAAAGCAGGAAAAACTCATAGAGCGTATCCATTCAGCGGGAGGAGAGGTGCTTATGTCCTCTCATATTCTCGAATACACCCCGGCAGAGCGCGTTCTTGAGATAGCTCTTGAGCAGGAAAGACGCGGTGCGGATATCTGCAAGATAGTTACAGGTGCAAAGGATATGTCTGAGCAGATAGAAAATATGCGTATAATTAACCTGCTCAGGGAGAAGCTCTCTGTTCCTTTCCTCTTTCTGTCCGGCGGAGAGAGCAGGATATTGCGTAGGATCGGGGGAGAGCTTGGATGCTGCATGTACCTTTGTGTTTACGAATACGATTCTCTTGCTACTCGCTCACAACCGCTCCTCTCGGATATGGTGAAGATACGCGAGCTGCTTCTGAAAAACGGCTGAGGCTCTGTGAACGTATTTAATAGACTCGTATGATACCGAATTCAAAAAACCACACCCCTGACTTGTCAGGGATGTGGTTTTGTGTTTTTTACGTTGAGAAAGGAAAAAGAGATTTAAGGTTTTTTCACCTTGTCTTGATATTTTATAACCAGCTCTCTGAATTCATTCTTGAATTCGTCGTTTGTAAGATCGAGAGCGTTCAGCCGTGCTATCAAGCGGTCAATGTCACTGTCCGCCTTGAAGGAAGAGTCACGCAGGATCAAAGCAAACTCAACGACCGAAGCGACAAACAGATCGTTTTCGGTCGGAGCTGTGTGATAAATGTCCGTGCCTACCGTGAGTGTTATCTGTGTTTCTGCAGAAGAGTCGCCGCCCACGTTCTCGGTCGGCTTATATTTTACAATAACGTCAGCGATCTTATCGCCTTCCTTAAGCTCATTTTCGGACATTATAAGCTCATATACTACGGTAACGGTATGACCGCTTCCGAGCTCTCCGGCATCTGTGCTTGAATTTTCAAATTCCTCTTGTGTCAGCTGCTTGTTTTCATAGCCGATAAGCCTGTATGAGGAAACGTACTCGGCGTTGAAGGTTATAGAAGCCTTGACGTCCTTTGCAACTGTTACCATGCTTCCGCCTACAGCCGTTACGAGTGCGCGCTTCGCCTCATTGATGGAATCTATATAGCTGTAAACACCATTTCCCTTGAGGGCAAGTGCTTCCATCTTGTCGAATTTTACGTTTCCGCTTCCAAAGCCGAATGCGGAAAAATAAATTCCGCTCTCGCGTTTTTCGGAGATAAGCTTTTCTAGATCCGAGGTGTTTACCGTTCCTACGTTGAAATCACCGTCGGTGGCAAGAATGACTCGATTATTACCTCCCTCGATAAAGAACTCTTTTGCAAGCTCATATGCTCTGTTAATACCCTTGCTTCCGGCAGTAGAACCGCCGGCCGTGAGATCTTCAATAGCTGCTACGATCTTTTGCTTTTCGTATCCGAAAGCACCTGAGAGCACCACAGAGTCTCCGCCTGCGTACGTGACTATCGAAACTCGGTCCTCGGGATTCAGACTTTCTGCAAGCATCATAAACGCTTGCTGAACAAGAGGAAGCTTATCATAAGAATACATAGAGCCGCTGATGTCGATAAGGAATACAAGGTTGTTTTTGACTTCGGAGAATTCTACAGTTTCCGCTGCCAACCCTACAGTTAATAGCTTGGTATTGCTATTATACGGTGTGTCGAAGAGTGAAGAGGTCAAAGAGAGTACAGATCCGTCACTCGGTGCTTTGTAGTCGTAATCAAAGTAGTTGAGCATTTCTTCAACACGGACAGCGTCTTTTGGAATATCCGTAATACCCTGATTTATAAGTCTGCGAAGATTTGGGTAGGACGCAGTATTCGCGTCAATAGAAAAATAACTGCTCGGAGCGTCTGCGGTGCTGACAAACTTGTTTTCTATGATCTCGGTATAATCTTCACCGCTAAGTGAGGCATTTGGGGCTGCCGGAGCGATCATATCATAATTTGAGTTTCCGGAACGGCTGCTGCAGGAATAGAAAGTAAAACAGGTCGTCAAAATCATGACACATGATAAAAATTTGATTATATTTGTTTTTCTCATAGCATTATACCTCCTTAATCTAATTATATAGTATTTGCGGAATAATGTCAAGTAAACAAATTGTAAATAGAGTTAAAAATGTTCCGACAAATAGTTTTTTGGTGAACTGTATAAAAGCCGCTCCCCGGACGATTTACCGAGGGCGGCTTTTATATTCGAAAATATCGGTATGATAGGCAACTACGGCTTTATCGGTATCTTTTTTTGTTACGAGAATAAGCGTGTCACCGCGATGTATAGTCAGGTAGATGCCCGACAATTCGCGTGTTAATGATATACCTACGGTTAAATTTTTTCTGTTTTTGCAACCTTTGCATCAGGAGATATTTCAATATCTTCACTATACTGTACAAGATCAATATTGCAGCCTTGACCGATGGCAACAACTCTTCCCGTTACTCTTGGGCAGGTGACGTATTCCAGCGCTACTTCATCGCCTTCTATCGAGGAATTAACGTTAACTCCTTTGGTTGCGGATTTAGCGAGGGAAGAGAAAAGCGGAAGTCTTTGAAAAACATTAGTTGCTTTTTCCGAAACTATAACTATTTTGCTTCCGCCAATACTTCCGATATTCATTCCTCTATCGAATTTTATTTCAATATTTTCGGCATTAAGAAGTCCTTCACAATTTACAATACCGTATATCTTAACAGATTCCGACTCTATATCCCCCTCTACTTTTAATGAACCCGAAACGCTCAGCAGCTCACACTTTATATTTTTGCCGCATTTCGCACTGCCTGAAGTTGAAAAGCTTTCATTGGCTATGATATCACCGTCACAGTGTAACGAACCGGAGACCTTTACGTCAGAGGCTTCAATATTCCCCGAAAAGTGAGAACTTCCCGATACCTTGAACTTTTCCGTACATTCTATATCGTCTCCTCTGCTTGATCCGGATGAGGAAAAGGCTACGCAACGCACCTTTCCTATAAGATGTCCGCTACCGCTGACAGATACGTTATTGTATTCTCCCGAAGGGATCTTTCCGCTTCCCGATATACGCATATCAACATTAGTATTCATTTGTTTCCTCCTAAAATATCATTTGTTATGTCTTTTTTTATTTCGTCTCCCGTGTCGATGAAGACGGAATTTATTTCATTTAAATAAAATGTTTTTCTTCCGAAAACGGTATCGATAACAAGCGATGCTTTGTTTTTTGATTCTTTTGAAAATAGCTTTGAAAGCTCTTCGAGCGAAATATCGTCTTTTTGCGCCTTTATGAGATCCATTCGCTCGCATATCAAGCTTCGAGGGAAAAACGTTTCCTGCCCCGTCGCCGTAGATTTTTTTATAAACCAGTCTTCAGGGATGAGACCCTTTCGCTTCCAACGATACAGTGCACCGTAAGAGATATCATAGATCTCAAGCAATTCTTTTTTTGAAATAAGATCCTGTTCCATTAAAGTTACATCTCCTTCGTAACATTGTTACGATAATATTATAGCATAACATTGTTACGTTGTCAATACCTTTTGAAAAAAATTTTAACGCATTTATTAAAAAGTCGAATTTGAAAAGAGAAATCCGCAAGCCTCTCTATAAAAATTGATACGCAACTGTTCGAATACGGTACTATCACGAAAAAGCACAGAGGCATCTGTGTGCTTTAGCCTGAATTTTCGATAAAAAAACCGGACTTCTTATGGAGTCCGGGCTTATCCGATATGAATCTGTTACGGGCATAAAATGATGTAGTGCTATCGCACAGTGATGTATTGCTCCTTCGTCGCAAAGTGATGCGATGTTTGCCCAATGTGCCGTCAGGCACACATCATTCGCGCAGCGAACATCATTGGGCGTAGCCCAACATCATCTTGCCGTGCAGTTCGCTTTGCGAACTGCGGCAAACATCATTCAAAAAACGCACCTTTGTCGGTAGACAAAAGTGCGTTTTTTGTTGTGATTAACGACCGAAATAGATGACATGCCAAAAATGTAGATTTTATAAGGGTTTTAAGGCTTTTTTGAGAAATTTTGAGCCGAATTTTTAATGTTTCTTGTGCTGGGGCTATATTTGTGCGA
>SVRJ01000027.1 GCA_015064885.1 Oscillospiraceae bacterium | reverse complement strand
TGATCAGAAGGCGCTTATAAAAAAGTACGGTCTGAAAAAGGCTATATACGGATACGTTCAAAAATTCGGACTTGAGGTGGTAACCATTCTCGGTGCTACCCTCTACTCTGTCTGGAGCACCATGTGCATAGGAGATGCAAACGGCGGAATGAGTATAGGCGACTGCATAGTGGTCCTCGGCTCTATAGGAACGATATCCTACTGCCTCAATAACCTTGTACAGAACTTCGCCGAATTCGGCGAGCACGCGCTCTTTCTTGAGGACGTAAGATACTTCCTCGACTATAAGACGACCCTCGAAAGCGGCGAAAAAGCAGTACCGAAGGACGGTGGGATCATAGAGGTAAAGGACCTTTCCTTCAGATACGGAGGAAGCGACAAGGACACGCTGCACGACGTAAGCTTCACCTGGAACAAGGGTGAGCGGATCGCGCTCGTGGGAAGCAACGGATCGGGAAAAACAACTCTCGTAAAGCTTCTTCTTCGCCTTTACGATCCATCAAGCGGAGAAATAACACTTGATGGCGAAAATATAAAGGACCTGGAGCTTTCAGGCTACAGAGATCTGTTCGGAACAGTTTTTCAGGACTTTAAAATGTTCTCTATGAGCGTCAAGGACAACGTGCTCCTCCGTCCCTTCCGAGACGGTGACTACGAGCTTGTTGAAAATGCGCTTAAAGAAAGCGGAGCATATCCTAAAATACAAAAATTCGAAAACGGTCTCGACACCATCCTTACCCGAGAATTTGATGACAAAGGAGAAAACCTCTCTGTCGGTGAACAGCAAAAGCTGTCGCTCGCAAGAGTATTCGCGGACAAAAGCCCTCTCGTTATTCTCGACGAGCCGTCAAGCGCACTCGACCCTATAGCAGAGTATACCATGTTTGAAAATATGATGCGCGCAACTATAGGCAGAAGCGTTATATTTATATCGCACAGGCTTTCCTCGGCTGTACTTGCAGATAAGGTCATCCTCATGGATAACGGAACCGTTGCTGAGATAGGAACTCACACCGAGCTTATGCAAAGAGACGGAAAATATGCGGCAATGTTCCGCAGGCAGGCGGAGAATTATCTCGGAGAAGAGGTGATCGCAAATGAGTAAGGGAAATAATCAAAACAAAAAAGAAAGACAAAAGTTCTCGTCAATAATAAGAAACAACCTCCTCATGATCGGCAAGGTAGCAAAATACACTCCCGCTTACTTTGTTTTTATGATCATAGAAGGTGTGGTATGGGGCTTTATAAACTCGGCAACCACGGTGTTCAACTACGAGCTGCTCAATGCGGTGGATAACGGTACAGACTTTCTCTACGCGGTAAAAATAATAGCCGCCATGGCACTCTTTTATATGCTCGCATTTGCCTTTGACAAATGGTATTGGTGCATACAGAACCCGATACTGAAGCAAAAGCTTCATCTGTGCATGCACGAGGAGCTTTTCGTCAAAGCACGGTCGCTCGACCTTGCCTGCTTTGATGATCCGGAATTCTATAACGATTTCGTCTGGGCAATGAATCAATCGGACAGCCGCGCGGTAGAGATAATCGAGGACACCGGAAAGGTGATCAACAGAATAGTAGCCTCCTTTACAATGTTCGGAATACTCTTCACCGTAGACCCGATCATTGCGGTAATACTCTTCATTTCGTCTGCAATAACGGTAGTATGCAACCTCATCGGAAATAAAATAAACTTCAAGCACAGCAAGGAGGGGAATCCGCTCTACCGAAAGAAGAATTACATAAACAGAGTATACCACCTCGCCGACTATGCCAAGGAGCTCCGAACAAATCACGCGGACGAGCTGCTCATGGCAGAATATGACGAAACCACAAGAAAGCTTATCGACACCGACAGAAAATACGGAAAGAAATATTTTCTCCTCTACGGGCTCAGCTGGAGCACGATAGGTCAGATAACATTCTTCTCTATTATTTTATATATGATAGGACTTCTTGAGAGCGGTGCCCTTAAGGTGGGCGGCTTTGCCGCAAGCGTTACGGTAATATGGAATATACGCTGGATGCTTGTCGACCTGATCGAAAGATTCACCAAATACCCGAAGCATTCTCTCTACGTTGAAAAGTATCTTGAATTCATGAGATTTGAGCCGAAAATAAAAAACGGCATCAAAGAAGTGCCCGAATTCCGTACACTTGAATTTCGCAACGTCAGCTTCTCGTATGAGTTTTCCGCGCACCCTAAATACAAATTCCACGACGAGTATTACACTCCCCCGACAAAAGAGGACGGAAAAAACGTACTGAAGAATATTAACCTTAAAATAGCCAAGGGAGACAAAATAGCGATCGTCGGATACAACGGTGCGGGAAAAACGACACTCATAAAGCTTATTATGAGAATGTACGACCCCACCGAGGGGGAGATACTCTATAACGGAGTGAATATAAAGGAATATGACCCCGAGGTATACAGAAAGCGCATAGGAACGGTGTTCCAGGACTTTAAAATATTCGCCACCTCGATAGCGGAAAACGTTATGAACCGAGAATACAAGGAATCCGACAAGGATACCGTCCTCTCGGCACTGAAGGCAGCCGACTTTACCGACAAGCTCGACAGCCTCAGTGAGGGGATCAATACCCACCTTACGAGAGAGTTCAACGATGCGGGCACTAACCTCTCGGGCGGAGAATCGCAGAAGATAGCCATCTCGCGCGTATTTGCAAACGATTATCCGATCGTCATAATGGACGAGCCCTCAAGCGCGCTCGACCCTATGGCAGAATACAATCTCAATCAGTCTATTCTCCACAACACAGAAGGAAAGACGGTAATATTCATCTCGCACAGACTTTCAACGACTCGTATAGCAGACAAAATATATATGTTTGATACCGGATCTCTTATAGAGGAAGGAAGCCACAACGAGCTTATCGAAAAAAACGGAAAATATGCAGAGATGTTCAGAGTTCAGTCTGAAAAGTACCGCACGCAAACCGCGTGAGCCAAACAAAAGGACCCCATCGGGAACTGTACGATTCCCGGTGGGGTTTGTGTTTTATTTATCTTTCCTTACGCTTTTTGAACGTAGCAAGCGCGAGGAGAATGCATCCGGTAAAGCATACTCCGCCGGAGACAAAGGCTCCGCAGCCCTTCTTTGACGGCTCTGCCGCGCTCGGAGGCGTTTCGGGTGTTGACGCCGACGTTTCATCCGGTGTAGGCGTATTGCTTGTTTCATCAGCAGCGGAAGTGGTTTCTTCACTGCCGTCGTTTTCGCTCAGAGAAACAATAAACTGCGCGGAGGATACCCATTCTCCCGTGACAAAGTTACGTCCGAGAACCGCGACCTTATCCTCGTATACTCTTATATAATATCCTTCGCTTCCCGTCATTCTCTCTCCTGTCGGAACGTCATAGGAGTGCCAGAGATACGCTACAGAGGACGTGTTGAATATAGTGGCTGTCTTACCCTCCCCGTCATACATGCAGTTATCCGAGTCGAGTATCCAGTGAGTGTGTCCGTTGAACATAAGCACGTGCGGGAATCTGTCCAGCACAGCCTTAAGCTCCTTGTGATTGCTTATTCCGCTCCAGCCCTCCTCACTGCTGCTTCCCGAAACGGTATTGAGCATAGGCTGATGCAGGAACAGGAATACCGGCTTTTCTCCGTCATCCTTTTTGAGAGTCTCCTCAAGCCAGAGAAGCTCTTCCTTGGGGATAGGCGCGCTTGTTCCGGTAGCGCCCGTTCCTATAAATACGTAGTGATAGCCGTTTACGTAGCAGTCATAGTATACCTTGTCGGGTGTGCTTCCGTCAGGGAGCTTCACGTTTTGGAGAAACTGCTTTAGTCCCGCCTCGTATGAGGTTCCTATGTACTCGTGATTTCCTATTCCGAGATACATGGGAGGTGCACCGTTTACAGACTTATAAAGAGAGTGAAAATACGTCCAGTACTCGGGACTGTCACCTCTGTCTACTATATCGCCCGCGGCAAATATACCGACAGACGTAGGGCTGTTCTTCTTTACGTCGTTAAGCATTGCAACAAAGTGCTTACTGTATTCGTGGTCGGCACCGCCCTTGATGTGGATATCGCTCACTATCTGGAACTCGGAGAGCACCTTCCCGAGATCGCCGGATGCCGCTCCGGCGGGAAGCTTGACCTCAAGACAGTCCTTACTTATTCCGTTGCTGTCATTATAGGTGTATATAAGAAGCTTGGTTGCCCGCTCGGGAATAAGCGTATTTTCGGTCATCCTGTGCGTTACAGTGGTGCCCGTGACCTTAAAGCGTGCGAGGCGTGTATATCCCGTGAGCTTACCGTTATCGTCTCCCCACCACATATAGATATCGTCTGCATCGTGGTCCTCGGGGAGCTTTATCGTAAGAGTTCCGTCGGCAAGACCGCTTCCCTCCTTATCGAGCTTATAAGTAGCGGAAAGAGGTGCCTTTGCTATTTTGTTCGGATCGCTGACGACCTTAATGCTTGCCATGGCAAGAGCCTGAGGTATACCTACACCTCCGTTCATATCGTTCGGTATGAGATAGAGGGTGTATTCGCCCTCGGGGATCCCGTGATACGCCGTCATCTGTCCGCCGCCGCGATTCGGTGCGCTCCTTATATCGTAAGGCTTTCCCTTACCTATCGTGCTGAGGTACTCCCAATGGATAGACTGTCCAACGTATCCCTTGGGCCAGATTCCTACCCAGTCCTTTCCGCTCGCATTTTCCGACGAGGCAGTAACGTATATAGGCTCACCTACTATGTACTGTGTTTTATCCGTGACAAGATACGTGTCTCCCGACGGCTTCGGAGCCGTAGTATCGACAGAGTCCGCAGATCTTTCTATCTTTATATCTACCATTGCAAGAGCCTTATCGTATCCTTTCTTTATCGTGAGATCGTCGGGTATGATCAATATCGTATATTCACCTGCGGGGAGACTGTAAAGATCTCCTCTGTCCTTTCCCTTATGACTTGCAGTTGAAATATTAAAGTTTGCGGTAATATCCTTCAGATAATCCCAGTAGATAGAGACTCCCTCGCTGTCTCCCTTGGGTATTATGCCTACCCAATCCTTGCCCGAGGAATTTGTGCTTGACGCGGTAACGAGTATAGGCTCGCCCTCCTTATACACCGCCTTATCCGTCTTGAGCGTAACAGAGCTGTCTGCACCGACAGATACAAGCGCGGATGCGCACGTCAAAATGATAGCAGTAAGTAAAACTACCGATATGAGCTTTTTCATATTTTCCTCCCTTCCGCAAACACGCGAAACTTTATTCTTATATATATTATAATTGATCAGATCACAAAAGTCAACCTTTTCGGATCATAATAAATAAAATCGGCACACATATGCAATTAAAAACGCCATTTCACGTATGCTCTCACCTCAAGATATGAATATTCCCGGGTACGTCTGCATAGAATAGATCAAAAACGAAAGTGAGGCCGATATGAATATCCGAGATGATCAAAAAAGAAATATAAAGGTATATGCCATAGCAATAGCTATTCCCGTGGCGGTAGGGCTTCTTTCCGCCTTTATGACGAGAGAAAGCATGGATATATACAGTGAGCTGAACACTCCTCCCCTCTCTCCTCCTTCAATTCTCTTCCCTATAGTGTGGACCGTGCTTTACGTCCTTATGGGAATAAGCTCGGCACTTGTATGGATAAACAAAGAAAAGGATGTAAAGACCGCCGATACCGCGATCGGAGTATATGCTCTCAGTCTTGCATTCAATTTTGCATGGAGCATTCTCTTCTTCAATTTCCGAGCGTTTGCCTTCTCCTTTCTATGGCTTATAGCCCTTCTCATTCTTATAATACTGACCGTTCTGCTTTATAGGAGGATCTCCGGGCTTGCGGCATACCTACAGATACCGTATATACTCTGGGTCGCCTTTGCAGGTTATCTCAATCTCGGGATATGGGTGCTGAACCAATAAAAAAATTTCAAAGATCTTTGATTTTAACATTTCGCAAACATAATCTAATCAATTCAAAAACAACAGCGGTGTATAATTTACGCGTAAACAGATCAAAGAACTAATGAAACGAGGTATCGGCAAATGAACAGAAACGACAAGGAATTTATAGCACAGAGAATACGCACTCAGTACACAGAAAAGCAGGCTACCGAGCTTGACTCTCTCCGCGCTCTCGACGCAAAGGTAAAAAGACCCGCCAACGTATTCGCATACGTCTTCGGCTCGCTCTCCGCAATAATAATGGGCTCGGGAATGAGCCTCGTAATGACGGATATCGGAGCCATTATCGGTATCACAAGCACAATGGTACCCGGAATAGCAATAGGTGTAGCCGGCCTTTTGATGGCGGTGGTGAACTATCCGATCTACAAGGGTATACTCAATTCCCGCAAGAAGAAATACGCGTCGAAAATAATCGAGCTCAGCGACAAGATACTGAGCAGATAAAATCAAACAAAAAGGCGGCATAAAGGCTTTTGTCTCGGCAAAAAGGCCTATGCCGCCTTATAATTTTTCAAAAAAGGGGAAAACGCAAACAAAATCTTAACATTTATATGCTATAATAAAGTTGATTACTATCGGGAGGGTATCCTAATGTTTAAGATACTTGTAGTTGATGATGATAAGGCTCTGAACAGAAGCGTGTGCTTCTTTCTCTCACAGAGCGGATACGAGGCAGTCGGCTGCCTCTCGGCTGAGGAAGCATATGACGAGATGTATAAGACCGTATTCGATCTTATTATCTCGGATATTATGATGCCGGGCACAGACGGCTTTGAATTTGCAAAGACTGTACGCACGCTCAGTAATGATATCCCTATACTATTTATGAGCGCAAGAGACGACTTTGCGGCAAAGCAAAGAGGATTCAAGATCGGAATAGATGACTACGTCACAAAGCCTGTCGATCTCGACGAGATGCTTTTGCGTATAGGTGCGCTTCTGCGCAGATCCAAAATAGCGCAAAGCAGACGGCTTGAGATAGGTAAGTTCGTTATGGATGCGGATGAGCGCACTGCCTCCATCGACGGAGAGGAGATCGCTCTTACGGCAAGAGAATTCGACCTGCTCTACAAGCTTCTGTCCTACCCGAAAAAGACGTTTACAAGGACTCAGCTTATGGACGAGTTTTGGGACGTTGACACCTCCTCGGGAACGAGGACGGTAGACGTCTATATGACAAAGCTGAGATCAAAGCTTTCCGCTTGCGACTCGTTTGAGATACAGACAGTTCACGGGCTCGGATACAAGGCGGTGATAAAATGAAAAAGGAACGGATGCTCGGAGACGTGTTCAGGGCGATCAGCCGATTCTTCGTTTTCTTTTTGCTTGTAGCCTTCGTTATTACCTGTTGTCTCATGCTTTTCGTCTCTACTCTTGAGATAACCATGGATATATCTTTCACACGCGAGGATATTACCGCCGCCGCAAAAATAACCATGGTGAACGTTATAGTCATAAGCATATTCTTTTTTACGGTCGACTCCGTGCGCCGAAGATACACGGTGAAAAGACCTATAAAAAAAATAGTAGACGCCACCGAAAAAATGATAAGCGGAAACTTTGACGTAAGGATACCCGTGGGATCAAAATTTGCTTCGGACGACACCTTCACCGAAATTATCGACTGCATCAACAAAATGGCTCACGAGCTGTCCGGAGTTGAGACTCTGCGCACAGACTTTATCGCAAACGTCTCGCATGAGATGAAGACCCCGCTTTCGGTAATACAGAACTACGGTCAGCTTCTGCAGTCGCCTTCGCTTTCCGAGGAAAAGCGAATCGAATATGCAAAAGAAATAACCGACGCATCGAGAAAGCTTGCCGATATGATGACAAACGTACTTAAGCTTAACAGGCTTGAAAATCAGCAGATCTATCCCTCCGCAGTGAGATACGACCTGGGAGAACAGCTCTGCGAATGCCTTCTCAGGTACGAAAGCGTATGGGAGAGCAAGAACATTGCGATAGAGACAAACATAGCCGATGGGATATTTATTTTGGCAGACAGAGAGCTTCTCTCCCTTGTGTGGAACAATCTGCTCTCAAACGCTTTCAAATTTACCGAAAGCGGCGGAACTGTCGGAGTTTCGCTTGCCTCGGATGGCGAATACGCGGTAGTCAAAGTAAAAGACACCGGTTGCGGAATATCCCCCGAGGTTGGCGCGCATATATTCGAAAAGTTCTATCAGGGAGACACCTCACATTCCTCCGAGGGAAACGGACTCGGCCTTGCCCTCGTGAAAAGAGTCGCTGATATAATGCAGGGGGAGATCTCTGTAGACAGCGAGGTCGGAGCGGGCACCACCTTTACGCTCAGAATAAGGAGAGACAAAAATGACACCGACAAAGCTGCTTAAAGCCCTTCTCTTCCCTCACATTGCCGTTATGATACCGCTCGTTCCGATATCCGCATTTCTTCTCGTATATTCAATGGTATTCATAGGAACCGAAAGCATAGCGGCATATATCTCATACGTCATATCCGCTTACACGCTTACGGTGTGGTGCGTGAGGATACCGGATATCATAAGATTCTTCAAGGACTTCAGAATAGAAAACAAATATGCAAGGCTTCTTATAGACGACAGGAGACTCCGTACAAACGTTACACTCTACGGCTCGATGATATGGAACGGAGCGTATGCCGTCTTCCAGCTCTGCCTCGGAATATTCCACTCATCCTTCTGGTTCTGCTCGATATCCATGTATTATTTATTTCTTGCGTTTATGCGCCTTTCACTTGCAAGCTATCTTCAAAAGAATTCTCCGGGAGAAAATATCTGTGCGGAGCTGAAAAGATACCGCGCGTGCGGTGTTCTTCTTCTCCTCATAAATCTCGCGCTCTCGCTCATGATATTCTTTATGATATATTGGGGAAGGACCTTCCATCACCATGAGATAACCACTATAGCTATGGCGGCTTACACCTTTACGGCGTTCACGATGGCGATAGTGAATATAATAAAGTACAAAAAGTACAACAGTCCGGTCTATTCGGCAACAAAGGTGATAAGCCTCGCTTCGGCATGCGTTTCTATGCTTACGCTCGAATCGACAATGCTCACCACCTTCGGAGGCGAGTCTCTCGATCTTCTCTCGCAGAGAATATTTCTCGCTGTAAGCGGAGGAGCGATATCCGCATTCATCATAACCATAGCTCTTTATATGATAATACAGAGCAACAAAAAACTCAGAACAGCAAAAGGAAACGGTAAAACTATATGAACGGTAACGGAAACGAAAAATTCAGATATACCTACTCCGCGGAGGAGCAGGAGGAGCTGAAGAAAATACGCGAAAAGTATACACATCGAGATGAGAGCAAGATAGAACGCCTGCGCCGCCTTGACAAAGGGGTGACCGCAAAGGCGCAGATATACGCCATCACCTTCGGTGTGATCGGCACATTGATCCTCGGCTTCGGAATGAGTCTCGCCATGTCAGACCTTTCCGCGATCCTCGGCTCTCACAGGGATATGGCTATGCTTTTCGGTATAATTATCGGTATAGTCGGTGGAGCGATCGCAAGTCTCGCGCACCCGGTATACACTTTCATCCTCAAAAAAGAACGCAAAAAAATAGCTCCCGAAGTACTGAGGCTCACAGACGAGCTGCTGAAATAAGCGAAAGCAAAAAGGACAGAGAACACAAAATTCTCTGTCCTTTTATCATTGCCGCAGTCAAAAAGCACGCACGCGATCAAAATCACAAAAAGAATTGAACACAAAACTTTCTTCATGCCGTTCTCCTTAATATGCAGCTACGCTGAAGCGACGTCTTTTATTTTTTTGTTTTCTTATAAAGGATAGGCTGCGCTACCGTCCTGTTAAAGAAGTCTATAAGCGGCCCCATAAAGAACGCGGTGAGTATGGTTCCTATTCCGACGAACGCAGGTATACCCGAGAGCGTTCCGCCTCCTATCATAAACAGGGTTATTCCGAGCACTACGCAAACAAAGTCGGTGATTATTCTTATATATTTGAATTTGCCTATCTTCCACTTCTCGGCCATTATTATCGCAACGGCATCATACGTGGAGACACCGAGGTCTGCCGTCATATATATTGCGGACGAGAAGCAATGTGAAACAAATCCTATGATAAATATTATCACACGCCATACTGTACTTTCTTCGGGAAGAACGGCATTGAGCGCGCCCTGTGAAAATTCGACTATATAGCCAAGCAAAAAGAGATTGACCATCGTACCTATACCTATATAGTGTCTGTCAAAGATAAGGGCAAACAGAAGCAGGACGGCATTGACTACTACGTTAAGTGTTCCGTAGCTTAGCGGAACGAGATGGTCTATTCCGCTCATAAGCGACTGGAATGGGTCTACTCCGAATGCGGCAAATTTAAAGAATCCGACGCTTATTCCGCAAAAAACTACGCCGAGCACTGACATTATTATTCTTTTGATCTTTATATTCATGATATTCATACTATTCCCCTTATTCGGAAAGTCCCAGCTCCTTATAGACAAGGTCTCTGACGTTGGTATGTATTTTTTCGTATGCATAGCTGCAATGCATGGTATGCATACCGCAGACTATAGAGAGCCTGTTATCGGTATCCATCATGACGTATGCACCCGCCGCTCCGTCCCATCCGAATTCGCCCTTCGGAGTTTTGGAAAGGGATATTTCGGGCGACATATGGACGCGTCCGCAGAGCCCCCAACCGTAGCCGTACTTCCTCGGTGAGGCACGGAATTCTGACAGCGGTGTTTTATCGAGGAGATTCTCACGCATCATCATAACGTATTTTTCATCCAGCACCCGATATCCGTTTGCCGAAAGTCCGCCGCAAGCGAGGGCGTCGGCAAGGAGGATATACTGCTCGCTCGTTCCAAACAGCGACGCGCCTCCCGACTCATAGTTATCAGTATATCCGTAGAACTTAACTCTGTCTATCGGCTCGGAAAAGTTAAGGCGGGTATTATAGGAATACATTGAGCAGAGTCTCTTCTCTGTACTCTCGTTCAGCTTGAATGCAAAATCGGTCATACCGAGAGGAGCGAATATAATTTCATTAAGATACTCGCCAAAGCGTTTTCCCGAAGCGACCTCAACGACTGCTCCGAGAATATCGTGAGCGGTACCGTACTTATAGTGTGTGCCGGGTTCAAATTCAAGCGGAGCCTTTGCAAATGCTCTTGTGACAGCCACCGTTCCTGCGTGAGGATCCTTTTTGAGCAGCTCGTTTACCGCTTCGACTATAGGAGGATCGAATCTTCCGCCAAATCCCGACGTCATGGTGAAGAGATGGCGAACCGTCATTACCGTTTCACACGGTTTTACTCCGTCCGCAGTTCTTACAGTCAAATTTTTATACTCGGGAAGATATTTATATACGGGGTCATCTATTCCGAGCTTTCCCTCTGATACGAGTCTCATTGCGGCGGTACAGGTTATTACCTTGGTTGCCGAATAGAGAAGATAGACGTCGTCGAGTGCTGCGGGCTTATTTCCCTCGTAGTCGGAGCAGCCGACCGCCTTTTTGAATATGATCTCATGATCCTTTGCTACAACGCAGTTGAAGTTTTTTATGTCTGCCGCAGAAAGCGTATCAAGATAGGATGAGAGTCTGTCAAAGCTCATATTATTCTCCTTTAGTTGCATATCGGCAGAATATACCGATAGTATTATTCATATAACTATTATATCACAATTGCCTCTCAAATGCAAGGGCTTGATCGATTATTGCAAATATATTATCCCGAAAGCTCATATTTTCAGTTATATCAATAGTATAAATCACAAAAAAACACTTGACAAAATTATTATTTTGATGTATAATAATTATAATGGTAATTAAACCTAATTTTCAAGAAAGGAAACAAAATCATGAAAAGAACATTATCATTCATCCTCTCTGTTGTAATGGTAGCTACTCTCGCTCTTACTCTCTTTGTAGGCGTTGGCGCTGCTAAAGACGGAGACGTTCTATGGGAAGCTAACTTCAAGGGCGATTCTAAATTTGCTCCTGCAGTTCTCACAGACAAGGCTACAACAGCAGATACAGTTGTTACTCCTTCTGCTGACGGCAAGTCCGTAAATGTAACCTTCACAAAAGAATCCTCAAACAGCTATGCTTGGGGTGGCGCTATCGACGGTCTTAAGATCACTGCTGATACAAGATACACTGTTGACGTAGTATTCAAGACAAGCGGCGACGGCGACAACTGTGGTGTTACAGCTGTAACAGGTAATGCTGCCGATCCTTTTGCAGGCGGTTGGTACACCCTCTACGGCAAGACAACCAGCACATTCACACTCAACAAGTCCGGCACATCCGACGCTGGTTTCTTCTGGAAGAACCTCGGCAACGCTAATGACGCTGACGGTTATGCCACATTCAAGATCGAGGTTTGGGGCTACAACGTAAGAGTTTACGCTCTCACAGCTGACGGCACGTATAAACTCGGTGCTGCTTATCCGATCGCTTATGCTGAGCACGAAACAGCTAATATCGCTTGCGGTATGTTCGCTTACGTTAACGCAGGCAAGGTTACAACTCTTGACATAAAGAGCTTCAAGGTTACCCAGGGTTGTGCTCTCACAAAGGCTGACCTCGCTGACGAAAGCTACAAGACAGTAGGTCTCTATCCTACATATGCAGCTGCTAAGAACGGCGACCTCGTTTGGTCTGCTAACTTCAAGGGCGACGCTAACTTTGTTCCCGCTACAACAGGTTCTGCTGACGCAAGACTTGATACAAAGGTTGACGTTTCCGCTGACGGAAAGGCTCTCACTCTCACAGGTTCTACATACGAAGCAGGAAGCGGAGGAACAGCAGGAAAATATTTCTATGCTTCTCCTATCAAGGGGCTCGTTGTAAGAGAAGATACTGAATATACTATCGAGTTCAAGCTTAAGAACGAAGCTCAGTACGGCGGTGCTATCTTCTACTGCAATGAGGATGATCTCCCCACATCTTACGTAAGCTTCTACGGCGGACTTCAGGCTAACGAAGATAACACAATAAAGGATGGTGCTTGGACTATAGCTGAAGGCTCTCAGACAACTAAGTTCCTCGCTTCCAAGCAGTTCTCTTCTTCTTACGTTAAGATTCATGAAACAAATCCTGACGTTGTTCTCACAGATACATACTTCGACATGAAGGTTGAGCTCGACGGCTACGTAGCTACAGTTTACTACAAGACTGCTGACGGTTACAAGGAACTCATCACATACCAGATAGACGACCTTGAGACAACTCTCGCTTGCGGTTACTATAACTACCAGCCCTATGCTAAGGCATTTCTTAAGGACTTCAACGTTTACAAGGGTCTCACAGTTTCCAACGACTACAGCAAGGTAGAGCCCGATCCGACTCCCACACCTACACCGAACCCCGGTACAGGCGACAACACAGCTATCGCTATGGTTCTCGCAGTTATCTCTATCACATCTCTCGGTGCGGTTGCAGTTGCTAAGAAGGCAAGATAACTTAAAGGCTTGATATTTTAAGCTTATAAATACAGCGCCCCGCGGTCACTTCCGCGGGGCGCTCATTCTTTTTTATTCTCTTTTCTTACCCTACGGAGGTGAGGTCAGACTGTTATCCTTTCACCCCGCCCCGCCGGGCGGAAGAGTTCACTCTTCCGCCAAGGCAACTTACGTTGCCCTTCCTCAAAGCGGAGCTTTGAGGCGGCGGGGCGGGCTTTATGCCGTACATGCTGACTTATAAGAGACGTGCCTTCTTCACCTATGTGGAAGAAACGGCAAGGGGGATAGCCTCATATAAGCGTGTAATTTCCGCATTTAAGTACAGAAACGAGGTCGGTTGAAGTTTTTATTTCTGTTTCTGTAATTATTCCTCCGCGCGCAAGGTGCTCAGCCTTGTGAAAATCCGAACCCGAAAGCATAGCCTTACCGTAATGCTCCGCATACATTTTTGCCATCTCGTTTCGGAAGGGCTCGGTTCCGCCGTTGTGTACCTCTATACCGAAAAGCGGAGACGGGTCCTCTACCGTCATCTTATTTCGGAACGGGTGTGCTTGCACCACGCAGGTGCTCTTCGGAAGGATCTCGATAAGCTCTTTTACGTTTTTAAGGCGACTTAGGAATGGCGCACCGTAAAGGAATTCGGGCTCAAGTCCATAAATGAGATAGTCGTTTATACAGCCGTCAAATCTCACCTCAGCACCTAAGAGAACTGTAAACCCGAGCTTTTCTCCTTCTTCCCGTGCATTCTGATATCCACGCAGCCACCTGTCTATTATTCCTCTGTGGTCAAGACCGTCGAGCTCTTTTTCAAACCATTTAAAAAAGAGAGAAAAATAATGGTCTGTCACCACCATTCCGTCGTATCCCGCATCGCGGTACATTCTTACTATATCACTTGCCTTTACAAAGGCATACGTGTCACACTCTGCCGTGTGAACGTGCATTTCAAACCTTGACATATCCATCTCCAAAGCCGGTATTCTTTTTTCTCCGAATATTATATCACATATTCGCAGGACTGTCAAGTACACCTCACTTTTTACCTGATTTTAAAATACCTTTTTTAATATATTGATTGACATACGGCTGTGTTTATGATATAATTATAATGTAACCCCAAGGATCGGCTTTAAAGCAATCAGCTCCCGTCAAAAAACCTTGAAATTTTAAAAATCGAATGTGAGGAAATAAAAATGATCTATATTCTCGACACAGCAGACCTTGCTTCTATAAAGCGTTGCAACGAATTCTATCCCTTATCGGGCGTAACCACAAATCCCTCCATAATAGCAAGAGCAAACACGGATTTCTGGAAGCTTCTCCTCGATATCAGAGAGATAATCGGAGATGAAAAGATGCTGCACGTACAGACGACCGCAAAGAAGGCTGAGGATATTGTAAGTGAAGCAAAGCTCCTTCGCGAAAGGCTTGGAGAAAATTTCTACGTAAAGATACCGATAGGAGAGGAAGGCCTCAAGTCTACCGTTGCTCTGAAAAAGCTCGGTATAGGCGTCACGATGACCGCTATTTTCACCCCCTCGCAAGCGCTTATGGCTTCTGTCGCAGGTGCGGATTTCGTAGCACCGTACGTAAACAGACTCGACAAGATCGGCGGCGACGGTGCGAGAGTAGTTGCCGAAATAGTTGAGCTTCTCGACATCCACGGCCTTGATACCAAGGTGCTTGCCGCAAGCTTCAAGAATACCGAACAGGTACATAAGTGCGCCCTCTGCGGATGCCACAGTGTAACCGTCACGGAGGATATTCTGAAGGACCTCATTTCCTATCCTCTTACCGATGCCGCGGTAGAAGGATTTGACCGCGATTGGAGGTCGGTATACGGAAACAAAAAAATATCCGATATGTAAGCGTTTTGATCGCACACGAGGATAATTTTCTTTTCACACACGAAAACCTTGGAATACTGTGCGCTCTTATAAAAAATCCGGATATGCAGCTGTTTTGGATAAGCACGGATAAATAACTTTTTTGCCCCGCCTTGCGCGGGGCTTTGCTTTTCTCACAAGTCCGCAGAGCATATCGCTTTATCATATTTTATCAGATCGGCAGCTTAAAGAAAAGCAGACGGACTTTCGGCGCTTGCAAGCTAAAGACTCGCTCGTGCAGGGAGAGTATCTATCTCCGGGCGCTCCTTTTGGCTTTTTAAAATAAAAATTTTTTGTTAATAATGTACTTAAATAAATATAGGGGCTTGCTTTTTTTATAATAAAATGTTATAATTATAATAATAAAGTGTCGGAATGTGTCAAAAAGGGGCTTCTTATCCCTATGCAATATATATCGTGTATATTACTTGCGCTTCCGAATCAAAAATACACGGCATCAGTGCTTACGCGGCGCTTTTATATGCGTAGACACAGTGTCTGAGATGAAAAGGAGGAAAGCTCGGTATGAAAATACCGAAAGGAATAAAAAAAGCCTTTGACGTTGCTTCGACCGTAATAGTCTCTCTCGTGGTGATCTTTGCCGTTTTGCTTGTGGGAGTAAGACTTATCGGACTTAAAGTATTTGCGGTCATTTCCGGCTCTATGGAGCCCGACTACCCGGTAGGGTCGCTGATCTACGTCAAAAGCGCCGACCCGACCGAAATAGCGGTAAACGACGTTATCACCTTTCTCCTCCCCGACAACACCCCTGCAACACACAGGGTGGTAAGAATAGACGCCGAAAACCGCCATTTCTACACTAAGGGAGACTCAAACGACTCGGAGGACGGTCCGCCGGTCCATTTTAATAACCTTCTCGGAAGGCCGGTGTTTGTAATTCCCTATCTCGGGTACGTTGCACACTATATTCAACATCCCCCGGGGCTCTACGTCGCCATAGCCGCGGCGGCTATACTGCTCGTTTTAGCATTTCTTCCCGATCTCTTTAAAGCAGACGGAACAAAAAAAGAAAACGGCAAGGGCGAAACGCCAAATACCGAAGGTGAGAAACCTCAGCCGACAGACTCTGACAAGACTTCAAGCGAAGAGGTCGCGTCCTCTCCCGACAGCGTCGGGAAACAAAAAATGGGGTAACGCCGAAAAGGCTCCCGTATAATAAATTTTCAAGGAGGTTTTTGTTATGAAGACAAGAACAAAAGCATTGATTCTGGCAATGTGTGCGGTGTTACTCGTGACAGCTACAGTAATGGTTACGGTGGCATTTCTCACGTCGCAGACCGACGTTGTAAAAAACACCTTTACAGTCGGAAACGTTAAGATCACCCTTGACGAAGCGCCGGTAGACGCTGACGGTAAGGAGGTAGACGGAAAGAGAGTTATCGAAAACAATTACCACCTCTTCCCCGGCAAAACGTATGATAAGGATCCTACGATCCACGTTGACGCAAAAAGCGAGAACTGTTGGCTCTTCGTAAAGGTAGTTGACGAGATCGCTGATATTCAGGATGATACTACCGTGTCGGCACAGATGACCGCAAACGGATGGACTCTCGTAGACGGAGAAACAAACGTTTACGCCTATAAGGAAGAAGCGGTTGCGGACAAGGATTACGTCATATTCGAGTCCTTTAAGATCAAGGGCGACGTTGACAACACAGCTCTTGCGGAGTATGACGGCAAGACCGTAAAGGTAGAAGCATATGCGGTTCAGGCAGAAGGCTTTACCACCGCGGCGGCTGCCTGGGAGGCTGCTCCGAACTCATGGAAGATGGATGCTCCCGTAACAAGCGAAGCACAGACAAACTAAAAATAACAACAAGGAGAAATAAAAATGGATAAGAAATTTGTGATCGTCCTGGTGGCTTTAGTCCTTTCTATAACGTGTACGGTAGGGGTTACGCTTGCCTGGCTCGTTTCGACTCCCGATCCCGTAATCAATACCTTCACAGTCGGTGACGTCGTTATAGAGCTTGACGAATCTGACGTTGATGACAGCGATAAGGATAACGACACGACAGACAGAGATAAGGCTAACTCGTATAAGCTTATTCCGGGCGCTACATACGTCAAGGACCCTATAGTCCACGTTAAGAAAACAAGCGAGCTCTGCTGGGTATTCGTAAAGCTTGATAACGGTCTTTTGGATATAGTAGACGGACTTGCGACGGCTTCGGACAGCGATCCCGCCAACTCTGTATACACAATAGAGGCTCAGATACTCAACAACGGCTGGACAAAGCTCGAGGACGGTGTTTACTATAAGCAGGGTGTTGACGCAAGTGCGGCAACGGGCGAATATCTCGACCTTCCCGTATTCGAGGGCTTTACTCTCAAGACAGACGCTGACGTTGACGCTTATAAGTCCGCAAAGATCACCGTAACCGCATACGCAATACAGGACGAGGGTATAGACACCGCTGCAAAGGCTTGGGAAGCCCTTAACAACTGATCAACGCAAAAAGCACGCTATCACAATTACATAATCACTTGAATCAGGAGCTGTAAAAATGAAAAAGAAGCTTATAATTATGATCACTGCTCTTGCTCTTATCTGCAGCGTGGCTGTTATCGGAACGATAGCATATCTCGTAGACAAGACACAGGCAGTAGAAAACACCTTTACCGCAGGAAACGTAGACATCACACTCACCGAATCGGACGCTGATAACGACAATGACGCCAATGCCAACGAATACAAGATGATCCCGGGTAACACTATAGAAAAGGACCCCGAGGTGACCGTTGAGTCGGGAAGCGAGGCGTGCTGGCTCTTTATCAAGGTAGAAAAGACAAACGATCCCGATACCTACCTCAGCTACAGTATAGACAGTACCTACTGGGCTCCCCTCAATGATACTGACAGTGACGGTATTGCGGACGACGGCGTATATTATTACAAGGGAACAGAGCTTGACGAGCTTCTCACGTCGGACAAGACGTATCCGATACTCAAAGACAACGAGGTCGTTGTAAAAACAAGTCTTACAAAGGCTCAGATGGACGCTCTCAAGACTTCCGGAAAATATCCCAAGCTCACGTTTACCGCGTATGCTATTCAGAAGGCAAACGTATCAAACGTATCTACCGCTTGGACAGAGATAGGCAAGCAGTAACGCAATATATTATATATTTATTTAAAGGAAGCGTAAAAACATGAAAAAGAAGATTTTAGCCATTTGCCTTGTAGCTATAGTAGCCGTCACCGCTATAGCCGGCGCAACACTCGCATATTTCACCGACACCGACACTCAGGTAAACACCTTTACGGTCGGAAACGTAAAGATAGACCTTTTTGAGGATTTCAACAGCGCAAAGCTCAATCTCGTGCCCGCAGTTATATATACAAATGCGGAAACGGGAGAGACCGTATACAGAAACACTATTGAAAAAGAGGTCTACGTTACCAATACCGGCTCGGAAGAAGCCTTTGTACGCGTGCACATAGCACTTCCCGCCTTCACACGCAATAACGAAAGCATAGACGTTTTCTCTCTTCTCAACGACAAGACTACCGCAGAGGACGGTCTCTGGATCTGGGGAGATAACGCAAACAGCAACTATCCCGAAAGCGCAGACGAGCTTAACACGTATGCTGATATTACTATAAAGGGCGTTCCCTACAAGGTATACGTTCTAACCTACGAGACCGCGCTCAAGTCGGGCGAGACCACTTATGATGCCATAAACAAGGTTTACATGGATCCCGCAACCACAAACGAGGAGATCGAAGCATGGAACACGCAGTATGCCGATGAGTTCGGCTCTCCCGTATGGCAGTGCATCTACGTTGTTGCGGAAGCGGTTCAGGCAGACGGCTTTGACGATGCGGTGACCGCTCTCGATACCGCGTTCGGCAAGCCCGGAACATACGATATCGACTGGTCGGCAGCTCCAAAGGGAAACGCCTTCAAGGAATGGCTCTCTAAGGACGGAACAAACTGATCATCCTATACTCTGCTCCCGAAAAGGAGCAGGGTGTATATGAATATCTCAGTTTTATTTGGGATATTCATATATGCCTATATACTCGTATATGATTTGCAGACCGAAAGGAAAGATACATATGAAAAAGAAAATTTTGATCTGTGCCGTTATTATCGCACTTTTGTCCGTGGCGGCATACGGAACGTCCGCATTCTTTTCTCATACTCAAAAAGCGACTAACGTTATCACCACCGGTAACGTAAAAATAGAATTACAGGAGATCTCAGCTTCAAACGCAAACGGAGGCGCAACACCTCTTGAGGGTGAAATAAGCGTACTGCCCGGAGCCGAGATAACAAAAACGGTAAAGGTCAAAAACGTCGGTTCAAACTCCGCGTGGATAAGGCTCTCTGTCGACACTGCGTTTCTGCTTGCTGACGGTGTTTCGGGGACTCCCGACACGTCGCTCATCAAGTTCGATCTCAACACTAAGAACTGGACAGAAAAGGACGGATATTATTATTACAACACATCACTCGAACCGGGAGAAACCACCGAGCCGCTGTTTACACACGTAAGCTTTGCTCCATCAATGGATAACACCTATCAAAACAGTAAAGCACTTATCGATATTACAGCATACGCAACACAGAAGGCGCACAACGGAAGCTCTGTGTTTGAGGCCGCCGGATGGCCTGCCGCTGACTGAAGGAGGACCGAATAATGAAATACGATCTCAGGTCGAGGACTCTGTCCCTCGCGCTGTGCATATGCATGATCCTACCGCTTATCATGCAGATCATACCCGTCTATTCGGTCGGAGAGGATAGCTTAAAGGAACCGACCGAAGGACTTCAAAGCAACGTAGGCTGCCAGGCAATATTCGATTGGTGGACCGAGTTCCTTCTTGTCAAGAGTCCTTACGTATCCGATATAGAAGACATATACTATACCGATACCTCAACTCCTCACACTGACGGAAACTACTACTGGTATCTCTACGAAGAACGCTTCGATGACTTCGGGGTATCTACCGGAGAACCCTTTATCGATGCTTCGGGCATAGTAATGGTAATAACAGATTACTATTATGATGAGGAGAACGGATTCCACTGGTACAAGGTATCGGCACGCGAGGGCGAGGAGCTTCCCGCAATACTGAAAAGCAATCCCTGGGTCCTTTATACCATCGACGGTGATCTGTACGATCCATATCTCGCGATCTACGGAAGCGACGAAACGATCATATTTATTGAAGTATCAAACGGTGGGTCAGTATTCACGTTTGTACTTTCCGGTCCCGCCTCACTGAAGGATACAAGCGTCAGCATTACTCCTTCAAGCGAGGAGCACACACTTTCTGCTATTGCATATCCCGGATGGTTTGACCGATACGAAATAAGTATAACAAAGTCTGATAAAAGCCTCTGGTCCTACGCGGACGGAAAGGTCGGGATCAGGTATCTGACCAATCTGTTTGACCTGGGAACTACCGATGCATATTTCGGCGGTGCGTACGTGTATAGCGGAAGCAAGCTTATAGGCCTTGAGATCTCCGAGCTTGCAAGCTACTGTGCAAGCGACGTTATCTATACAACATCGGGCAGTTCTTCCCTCATCCTTGAGCTTCTCGATACGAGCGTATCCGAAATAGGCGAGACAGGATATTTCAGCGCAGAAGGCGTTGCTCTCTATGACAATTCACTCACAAAAAACAAAAAATATCTTGCAGGCGAGCTTCCCGCGGCATTTACGGTAGGGTACTCGTTTATTGAGAACTTCGGTGATTACGACGATACGAACGATAAAGAATGGTATCTCATACCCTATATTGACAGTGAAAATATCGAATACTTCCTCGTTGAGAGCTCGTACGTGACTCTCGGTAAGCTTCCTGCCGAATTCGGAGACGGAAGAGTTTCGGTAGCCGACAAAAAGCGAGATCCGATCACAGAGATCACTGTTTCTCAGTATCAAAAGCCGATCTACACCGCAGTTTCTTCTCTTTCACTTTACACCGCTGACGTTAAATATCAGTGGCAGGTAAAGACAGACGTCGGAGGAAAAGAGCAATGGGTGGATATTCTCGGTCAGAATTCTGAAAAAATAAAGTTTTCCCCTGCAATGGTAGCCACCGTGCTCGATGAAAACAATACTGCCTTTATCAGGTGCCGTACCTCATCTGCTCTTCACACGGCATACAGTGCAGCGATACCCGTTACGGTAATATCGCACGAATACAAAGACTATAACGTTACTCTCTCGGATACGTTCACGTCCTCCGCGGGAGAAACGGTAAAGGTCACCGTTTCGGGAAATATACCGAGCGAGGCTTCCGCAAGCATTGAGTCTGCCGATCCTTCGGGGATCTCTGTCGGAGATGGTGAAAAGGTTGCAGCTTCCCTCGATATTTCCGTAAAAAGGGCAGACGGCTCCTCCTGGCAGCCTTCAGACGGTGAGAGCGTAACAGTTACTCTCGACGCTGAGGCCTTGGGGCTCGAAAACGGAGATCATTTTGCAGTCTACCACCTCCACACGGGCGAGGTCCGTTCTCTCGGAACCTATATCGTTTCGGACGGCAAAGTGGAGTTTGCGACCGACGGCTTTTCAAAATTCGTGCTTGCTCTCACAGGTCAGAACTATGACGAGCTGATAGACAAGTACGCGGGCTTCAACGCATGGAACGAATGGATATACGACGGAGCTTTTGATTACTTCTGGCTCAGCGCAGATCCTTCGTCCGATTCCTCCGAGATCTACACGTGGTCGATATACGACAAGGACTTTGCAATAGATCAGATCGTAAAGATAAAGGAATATTTCGTCGACTCCGAGTCCTCCCTCTGGTTCAGAGTCGAAGCGGTGAACGGTCTTGAGCTTCCCGAATCTCTCAAAAAGCACCCCTGGGTGTACATGAACAATATGTCCGACTACGACAGCAGTTATGACACTCTTTGTGTTTTTGAGGAAGAAGACGTCTCCGCATATGACATATTAGTCCGCGACAAGTACGGAATGCCCGCGTGGGATATCTACATGTATTCCGGAGAAAAGAAGCAGCTTACCGCAGAGACCTCCTTGCAGGGAGAGGTAAAATATATGTGGGAGGTCTGCTACGACACAGAGAATTCACTCTGGGTGCAGATCTCGGGTGCAGACTCACCTTCTCTCGACCTCTCGTACGCAATGCTTTCGGGAGTTTTAGAAGATGGAGACCGTGCCGCGATCCGCTGCACCGCCTATAACTCTGCAGAAAGCCTCACGTCCAACGTTATTATAGTGCATATGATCATCTCCGAGGAAACGGCAGAGATCTCTTCGCTTTACAGTGCGCGCTCGACAGGTGATCAAAGCGGAGTTATGCCGATCGCAGAAACCAAGGTAGACGTACTGCTCACGGCAAAAAAAGAAGACGGAACAGTTATCCATCAGGAAAAATACGAGCTCGAATACAATGGCTCGGTTTCAAGAGAGGCAGAGCTCCCCTACGTCAAGGGATACGATCTTTACGATTCGAACGGATACAAGCTCACTCCCGACAAAACCAAAAACGTCTACGTATACAGTGTAAATTACAGTAACGTCACAGAGGGCTTTGAGATAGCTCTCACGTATAAACCGGGACTTACCACATACAGTGTAGTATATTTTCTGCAGAACGTAAACGATGACGGATACACTCAAAACGGAGACCCCGTCATCGTGGAAGGTATCACCGGTGAAATGACCGATCCAAACAACGCAGCCTTTGCAAAGCAGTTTGACGGCTTCTACAGACTTCTCTATGAATCGGTACAGATAGCCGCAGACGGCTCTACAATTATAGAGGTGTACTATGACCGTCTCTACTACAAGATGCTTTTCGATCTTGACGGCGGATACGGAGTGCCTCCCGTGTATGCACGCTACGGCACGCTTATCACAACAGAAGCTCCCTCAAAGGCAGGCTATCTGTTCATGGGATGGGATTCAAACAAAAAATGGACGACGGCAAACGCGTCCGACGCTTCAGACATAGACAGCGATACGCTCGTGGACATCAAGAGCTTTATCGACCTTCCCATGCCCGCATACCACTCCTCTTATACGGCTGTCTGGTACGCAAGTGCAACGAGCGAGGTCTCGGTAGTCATATGGGGCGAGAATGCGAACGACGACGGCTTCTCTCACCTCAAGGCAAGCGTAATAAACGCAAAGCCGGGTGCTTCAATAACATATGATCCGAACGGAGGATACGTCTGCGGATATACAGACGAACATATCCACGATGAGACCTGCACGACCTCATGTCAAACGGCCGAGCACACTCACACTGATGAATGCTACACAAAGACCTGCACCAAGGAAGAACACACAGAACATACCGACGCTTGCTGGAGCTGCGGCGGTCTTGATGACCACACAATAGCGTGTTATACTTCATCAAAAGGCGCTCTCTCAACGACCGCAGTAACCGATTGGGGCACTCTTCAACAGCTGAACGGAAGCAACGTGACCGTAACCAACGGCGGGCTTTACAGGATCGGCTCTATAATGAGCTATACATATTATTTCAAGCTCGGCGACAGCTTCTACCAAGTATACAGTACATCCGGAAGCCAAGTCAACAAGAACACGACCGTATCGATGAATTGCAGCTGCGACCACACAGCACACAGTTCGGATTGCAAGCTTATCTGCACAGAGCATACTCATACTGCAGAGGACTGCTATTCGCTCATATGCGATCTCAAAGAACATGAGCACACCGATTCCTGCTATTCGTGCGGAAGCCACGCGCATATCCACGGGGCGGGCTGTGAGCTCACGATAACGGGAATGGATCCTAAGATATGGGAATATTCTCATTCGGATACCGTAGAATCGGTTGCGGCTGACGGAAGCTCTGTTCTTAACGTATATTTCACGAGAAAGGAATATACTCTGAAGTTCTATTACGCCGCTTCGATAGAGAAAAAGTCCGAAAACACTCAGAAGGATACAACATACTACGTAGTCGGCGGTTCGACCTATCAATTCGGAAGCCAGGCTCCCGGTACTGTCGACTCGGATGACGAAATATCACTTCTCGACAACTATATGACCTCGTACATAAGTCAGCGAGGCGAGGTTGCGGAGCTTCCCACCCTCAACACCGACGGCACGGCAAGAGGCTACACCCTCGGAACCTCATATTCCGCCGACAGTAAGTATACCTACTATTACGTCAGCTTCACCGCAAAATACGGTGCAAACATCTACAATCTCTGGCCTGCGGCGGCTTTCAACAACGTTTACTGCTATGACCACGACCACACGAGCCTCGAATATGCCTACGTTTCCGCATGGAACGGTGAGCATAACGTTTACTATTCACAACACAACTCCAACGAAACCATCAAGGGTAAATATTCATTGCTCGACGATAACCTTCTCTGGGATGCAGATCAGTTCGGTGCTTATTCCGACTATGAGGATGTAGACGGAGACGGGGATAAGGAAAACTCGATTGCCTTTCTCTGCTTCTGGGAAAACGGAGCAAACGTGGGATGGAGCTATCCCGAGCTCTACCGTTACAACATTTACGTTGAAGCATATCCCGGAATGGACACCACCGGCCTCAAATACAGAGTGTACAACAACGTTACCTATTACTTTATGGAGAGCTACGAGACGATCGACGACTCGAGCGTAGATTCACAGACCTATCCCGAGATAGAAGGACTTTCACATCTTAACGGATACTATGAAAAGAATTCAAGCGGAAAAGCGATCGAGGGAACCTATGAATACACCGCCCTCACCGCAGGAAGCAGTACCACCGACACAACGTATGATAAAAATCTCTATCAGTACGGTGCTGATATGTACTTCTACTACAAGAGAAACACGTACGATCTCGTATTCTTCAACAAAAACGCGACCTCTGAAAAGAACTTCTACGTTATGTATAACGCTCCCCTCGCAGGATATGAATACACTCCCCTTCCTCCGAAGGTTGACGGAGTTCCCGTATATGAGGAAGGCTCGGTCGTATTCGACGGCTGGTATGCCGACCCGGAATGCACCGGAAACAGATTCGACTTCTCGTCCTCAATGGATGCAAAGTCTGTCATCCTTTATGCAAAGTGGGTACCTGTTTCTCACGACGTAAGCTTCTATCACTCATATGAGGATATGGAGAAAGGAAACGTTTACACTGTGGACGAGCTGACCTATGCTTACTCTGTTCCTCACGGTTCTACGATAAGCGACCCTCATACACCTCCCGCAGACCCCACGAACGGAAAATACTCGTTTGTAGGCTGGTTCTACAAGGATGCGCTCGGCAACGAGCAGATGTGGGACTTTGCAAACACAACTGTTACGTCAAACGTCAAGATATATGCTAAATGGAGCTCGAACAAGCTCATGTCCTATACGGTGAGATTCGTATATAAGGACGAAAGCGGAAGAGAGACCGAAATAGCAGCTCCCATAGTCGGCTCCGCTTTGGCGGGAAACACAAAGACCTTCAGCGCGAAGGTAGGTTCAGAGCTCAACGACGGATATCAGGTAAGATACTTCCCCGACGTACAGAGCCATTCTATCACGATCAACATCGATGACGAGAGCAAGAACGTGTATACATTCTACTATACGTATCTCGAATCTGTTCCCTATACCGTATACTATCTCACCGAGAAGAACCCCGGAAACGGACTCGGAACTGTAGAATACAACGGAACGGTATATTACAAGATATTCGAGACCAAGGAGGTTCCCGACAACGACAGATCGATCGTTACCGAGAGTGCAGAAATAATAAACGGTTACGTCTTTGACGAATATTATAAGAGACTTGTCATCAACTCCGCCGAGGGTGCATCGAACGATATATACTTCTTCTATGAGAAGGATACCGAAAACGGACAGTTCGTCGTGCACTATATGATCGAAAATCCTGACGGAAGCGGATTTGAAGAGCATTCCGCGTTCACCGGAAAGCAGCCCGAGGACTCGACCTACACCGTTCCGAATCCGCCGAAGGAGATCATGGGCTTCACCTTTGATCCCACCGTAGACGGAACACGCCTCAGCGGTGAGATCACGACAGACACAGTTCTTGAGCTTTACGTTTACTATAAGAGGAATACCTACACTTATACCGTAAAGTACCTTGAAAAGTACACGGAAATCACCCTTCACACAATGAAGGAGAGCAGTGCAAAGTGGGAGGCGTATGTTACGGAAAGTGCGGTAGGCATCGAAAACTACACGCTCAGCGACGAGTCTCCGAAATCCATACAGATCTCTGCAAATGAAGATAGCAACGTTATCATCTTCTACTACGAGGAAACCAAGGCTACGATAAGCTACGTACCCGTAGGACCGGATAACGCAACCGGATTCGGCAGCGTCACTCCCGAGAGCGAGTCGGTAAAGATCAGCTCGGGATCGGCAAGCGGATCGACAGCACTGCCGTCGGGCAACGCATACAAATTTGTCGGCTGGTATCTTGACAGAGACTGTACCGATCCCGTACCCGAGGAATGGGTCGATTCAAAAGGCAAGCTCATTCCGAAAAAGGATGGAGCTCTTTGGACAGATACGACCTATTACGCAAGATTCGACTACAATCTTACGTCACTCAAGGTCACAAAGGAAGGCGCAAGCAACGAAGACAAGGATCAGACCTTCATATTCAATATTTCAGGTAACGGGATCAATATCGATATCACGGTTCACGGCAACTCGTCAACCGTCATAGAGGGTCTCACAGTCGGACAGGTATACACGGTTACCGAAAAGACCGAATGGTCGTGGAGATACAGTGATACTCCCGATTGGAAGCACTTTAAAAACGGCGGCGACAGTACGGCTTCAAGCGTCGGAAACGACGTACGGACAGCACAGATAACTCTCGGTGTGGACGGAGAGATAGTATTCTCTAACGCTCGCACAGAGGGATCGTGGCTTGACGGTGACAGCTGGTGTGATAACATCTTCAGCCTGTTCACAAAAAATAACTGAGAAAGGAGTGCCAAATGAAGCTCTTAACTAAAAAGAAAACAGTTTTTATAATTTCGGCGGTGCTCCTTCTCACGGCTACCGTGGGCTCTATGATCGCATTCGTCTTCACAAGCACGGGAAAAATCGACAACACCTTCACTCCGTCGCTCGTTTCCTGTGCAATAGTCGAAAACGGAAGCACGACAGAGCACTACCGTGATACGGTGTCTATCTCTTCAAAAAGTGACGTCAGAATAAAAAACACGGGTGATACAAACGCTTATATTCGCGTTTCCGTGATAATAAGCTGGAAAAGTGCAGACGGAAAAGTATGGGCGGTCTCTCCGAGCGCATCCGATTATGAAATTACCCTTGCACAGAACAGCGGCTGGGAGCTTGCGGCGGACGGCTACCGCTACTACACGTCTCAGGTATCACCGACCGCATGCACAAACGCACTCTTCGAGCTTATAGAACAAAAGAACGAAGGGCCGAAGGGAGCGGACGGAACACAGTATTTTCTTTCGGTAGAGATAGTTGCCTCGGCTATTCAGTCCTCACCCGACGAGGCTGTCACAAGCGCATGGTCATCGGGAGTTTCCTCCGCATCCGGCGGAACGCTCACGGTAAAAAGAACAGGAAACTAAGGAGGCGACTTTATGAAAGGATATATAAAATTCTCTTCCCTCCTCCTCGCCCTTCTGCTTTCCTTATCAATGACTTTCCCTGTGTTTGCGGACGGCTCGGTCTCATACAGTGACGGAGCGCAGAGCTTTATCTTCGGACCGGGAAGCAAGCACTCTGCCACAGACCTTTTTTCCGACCTTAAAGGTGTAATGCCCGGCGACAGCATTACTCAAAAGATCACGGTAAGGAACGATTCATACCACGGAGTAAAGGTGGACATATATATGCGTTCTCTCGGCGCACACAAGGATTCTGCCGAGTTTCTCTCGAAGCTCAGGCTGAGTGTAGCAAGATCCGAGCAGAACAGAATGGCTTATATGTTTGACGCCGCCGCAGATCAGACGGCAGGACTTACCGACTGGGTATTCCTCGGGACACTCTATTCGGGAGGCGAGGTAAACCTCGATATAAGACTCGACGTTCCTATAGAGCTCGAAAACGAATATCAGGATGCGGTGGGATATATCGACTGGGAGTTTCGGGTTGAAAAGAAGCCCGTTGATCCGAGCGATCCGGTTCCGCCACCTACGGGCGACAGCTTTATACTGTACCTCGGTATTACCGCGGTAAGTATATGTGCGGTATTATTTATATCCGCATCGGTAAAGCGCCGCAGATATTCTGACAGATGAACATAAAATACGGAGCAGAAAAATTTTCTTGCTCCGTATTTTGTTTTGCTTTTCTTTGTGAATTTTTTCTGCATATTTAATAATTTTTCACCGCAAAGGATTGACAAAAGACTTAAAATATTATATAATTGAATCGTATGATAAAATGCGCTTATTGTACCCAAGTACCACCCTCGGGTAATTTGTGCATCTCTAATTTATATTGCTCCCTGATCAAAAACAAGGATAATTTTTTTCGGAGGTATACACCATGCAAGCAAAAGCAAATCTCAAGACAATAGGACTAACGGCAATTTCTCTGCTTACCGTCATATCGCTTATTATCGGCATAGTTGCGCTTATACGCACTTTTACCGATACTGATACAAGGATAGCGACTCTCGCAGAGCAAACAGAAAGAATAAATGAAAGCCTCCCAAAGCTCTATGATCTGACAGGAGAGCTTAAAGGCTATACCGATTCTCTCGAAGGAAAGGTAAAAAAGCTTCAGTCAGATCTTAAAGAAGCAAACGACTCGGTAAAAGCTCTCGAGACCGAAATATACTCAAAAATAGATTCGGTAAAGGCAGAGGCTTTTGATCATTTCACATCCGAGAAGGAAAAGCTCGAAGCCAAGGTGTCGTCACTCGAAAAAGAAATATCCGACGCGAAAACCGCAAACTCGACAAGCGAAAAGGCTATCACGGACAGCATAACGGCTCTCGAGGCCGCATTGAAGAAAGCGGATGCCGACAACAAGAAAGCCCTTGAAGATAGCATCGCAGCTCTCGAAACCGCACTCACCAAGGCAGACGCCGATAACAAGAAGGCACTTCAAGATAGCATTGCCGCACTGAAAACACAGGTAGAGTCCGGCGACACAAATCTTACCACCGCCATTCAGACCCTTAACACAAATCTTTCCGCACTGATCAAAGCCAATGCAGACAATATCGCCGCTTTGCAGACCACTGTAACCGACCTGCCAAAGCAGATTACCGATACCAATACCAAGATAGATAATATCAAGACCGAACTGGAGGGCAAGCTCTCCGAATCCGAGAAAAAGGTTCTTGGTGAACTTAACGCCCTCAAGACCTCCATTGAAGCTCAGAGCGCAACCGTTAATGCCGACATCACCGCCCTCAAAGCAAAGGATACCGAGCTTGATCAGAAGATCGCTGACCTCAAGGCATACGTTGACGGCGAGATCAAAGCTACCGAGGATTGGGCAAACGCCACCTTTGCAACCCTTACACAGTACGATGCAATTCAGACCGAGATTGCCGCTATCAAGCAGAGCATTAACGATATCAATGCCGATATCACAGCAATCGAGGCTGACGTTAAAGCACAGGTAGAAGCGATCAACAAGTCTGTTTCCGACTTGGATACAAAGCTTTCCGCCGAGGTCAAGAAGGTAACTGACGGCTATACCGCGGCAATCGGCACAGCAAAGACCGAACTGGAAGAAAAGATCGCCGCTGTTGAGGCTGCTATCAAAACAAGTGAAACCTCTATGAAGGAATGGGTCAACGGCGTTCTTGCCAACGGCTACTACACCAAGGCAGAGATCGACGGCAAGATCACCGCGCTTCAAACGCAGGTTGCCGATGGCGACGCCGCACTTCAAAAGGAAATTGACGACCTTGAAACGGCTCTTGCAAAGGCAGAAGCCGACCTCACAGAAGCATACAAGAAAGCCATTGAGGATGCGGTTGCTAATGGTGGTATTATCGATCAAGCTATCGACGCAGCCATCACCGCCGCAAAGTCCGAGCTTGAGGGCAAGATCACCGCTATCAATGCAGAGATCGAAGCCATCAAGAGCCGTTTAGAGGATCTGGAAGGTGCCGTTGATGAACTGGATGAACTGGGCAGCGTAGTTTATGTGCCCGAGTATGCAGACGGTAAGGTTTTGATGGATTACACGTCTGGGACCGCAACGATGAGCTTCGCTGTCAACGGTTCTGTAGATCTTACCAAATACGAAGTGCACGCATTCCTCTCCTACACCAAGGATCCCACCGACCGGGGAACGACCGCCTCT
>SVRJ01000026.1 GCA_015064885.1 Oscillospiraceae bacterium | reverse complement strand
TAAAAACGATCTTTCCCTTGAGCATATCGGGAACGTCGCCGCTGACTATCTTTTGCGCAAGCCCCTCGGCAACCGCGGTCTTTCCAACTCCCGGCTCTCCGATGAGACACGGATTGTTTTTCGTTCTTCTTGAAAGTATCTGTATTACACGCTGTGTCTCTTCATCTCTTCCTATTATGGGATCGAGATTTCCCTCTGCTGCAAGTGCAGACAAATTTCTTCCGTAATTTGAAAGCGTGGGAGCCCCGTCAAGAGCGACAGATTCCTTTGAAGAAGCGGAATGATCTTTTTTTCCGTCTCCACCGTTTCCGGCACTCAAATAATTATATATCTCCTTCACAACGTCTGCGACTCTGCATCCTATATTATCAAGTATAAGACAAGCGACAGAATCGCTCTCCTGCAAAAGAGCAAGCAGCAAATGCTCTGTGCCTATAAATCCATGCTCAAACTTTTGTGCTATTGCCGCGCTGTTCTCTATAACCTTCTTGCATCTCGGAGTCATATCTCGCGAGCTTACGTTACTTTGCGAGCCTCTTCCGACAATATTCAGTATTTCATCTCTGACCTTTTCAAAGCTTACCTGTTGCTTTTGAAGTATTTTTGCTCCCGCAGAGTCACCCTCATTAAGTATTCCGAGAAGAAAATGCTCTGTTCCGATATAAGTGTGACCGAGCTGCTTGGCGATAAGAACAGATGAGTTCAACGCGTTTTGCGCCCTTCTGGAAAATGATATATTCATAAAACCATCCTTTCTTTCGGATCAATCTCCGAAGATCTTTTTTAAGTATTCCGCCCTGCAAACGTCTCGCACCGATGGGGAAGAAAGGTCCTTTTCGAGAACTATCGACAACGTGTTCGGGAAGGAGTCGGTCATTGCGGTATTCAAAGACGATCTATCAACGACAATTATTCCCAAATTAGATCCGAGACGAACTCTTGAGATCAGCTCCTGCGCTTCGTCGTTTGAGATCATATATGCCGACCTAAGTATTCCCAATGCTCTCATTGAAGCGTCTTTCAGCTTATCTCCCGAACGATCGAGCAACTTTTTCTCGTTTTCTTCTTCACGTTTTGCAAGTGCTTTAACAATATTATTTACATTATCAATTATTTCATCCTCGCTCATGCCAAGGGTACGGTTATTCGATATCTGATACGTATCTCCAACAGAATTTGAGCTCTCACCGAATGCGCCTCTTATAGTCATCCCGAGTCTTGCGAGTTCGGATGAATATGAAGCCACAGTATTAGTATTTACGGTTGTGGGAAGAAACATCATAACCGAAGCTCTTACACCGGTGCCTATATTGCTCGGACATTTTGTAATATATCCGTATTTATCGTCAAACATAAACTCAACGCTTTGTTCTATAAGCATCTCTGTCTCAAATGCCTTTTCTTTTGCTTCTTTAAGCGCGTAACCGTCAGCAAAAGCCTGTATTCTTATATGATCTTCTTCTCCAACCATAACGGATACGCTTTTATCATAATTCATAAAAAGTGCGGTTTGGTTTTCGGCATTCAGAAAATCGGGACTCACTATATGACGTTCGACATATGAAAGCTTTTTCGTCGTCGGAAGATCAGAAAAATTTATATAAGTATATTTATTACCGAGAGCTCCCTTTACTTTGTTTATTAAAGTCTCTCTCTCGGAAGAGTTCATATCAGAAGAAAATGGAAGCCCTTTAACGTTTCTCGCTATTCTTACTCTTGAAGATATACAAAATTTATCTATATCGTTCATTTTTCTTCCTCCAATCTCTTTATCTCATCACGTATCTTTGCCGCATCCTCATATTTTTCTTCTGCAATCGCTCTTTTCAGATCTTCTTTGAGTGAAGAAACTGTATCCGGTGCCGCCTCCGCTTCTTTCTCAGGCTTTTCTTCTTTTTTAAAATGAAATTCCTCAGTATCATTGGATATTACAGGACGTTTACCGGTATGCCTATCGGATCCGTGTATATTAGCAAGAAGCGATGAAAGCTCACTGTGAAATATCTCATAGCATTTTGGACAAAAGCCTCTTTTTCCGCGTACAAGCTCATCAAATGAAGAGTTGCATTCAGAGCAACGTTTTGTATGTGAAACGTTGCCGTTGTGGAGTGAAAATCCAAACGGAGAAGGGAAGAGAAAGCTGTCAAATACATTATATTCGGATTCCGAAGGATACCCGCTTCCTTTATTTGTGAGTCGCTTTTTACACTCCTCGCACAAAGCTACCGAATACGTCTTGCCGTTTACGTTCTCGCTGTAAAAATAAACTGCATTATTCTTTTTACATTCCTGACACAACATAGTTTATCTTTCCTTTCGTTGTTTTATGATCACTGCATTATAGAAAGCACCATATGCTTGAATATTCCCGCACGCGCCTCGTCTCTTACGGGCCGCGGGAGGGCACTGAGCGCGGAATTGGAAAGAGCTCCATTCATCATAACCGCCTCGCGAGGTGAGACTATATCCTGCCCTAAAAGATTGTTGATATAAGCTACGGCCTCATTCTCGGTTATTCTATCACCTATCGCGTAAAAGAAGTGCATCAGATATTCATTCTTGTGCATCTGTTTTCTGACAATTCTGATACATCCTCCGCCCCCCTTACGGCTTTCTATGATATAACCCCTCTCGGGAGTGAAGCGTGACGTTATGACGTAGCTTATCTGACTCGGAACGCATCCTATTTTCATAGCCATTTCATTTCTTTTTATTTCAAGATCTCCACCGCTTTCGTTAAGCATTTCATCTATTATCTGTGCAATATAATCTGTAAGCATTTTTAACCTCCTTACTGTTTGACTTTCTTTGACTTACGTATTTATTATACACTAAAAGTCTTCTAAAGTCAAAGTCAAACAAAGTCAAACAAAAAAGCCCATGGGGAATTGAACGTAGTTATTCACAAAAATCGTTGCTTTTTCTCTTGTTTTCTTTGTTTTCGGGCTTATTGGTTTTTTCTTATAAAAGAGTTGAAGTCCTCTGCCAGTCTGTTCCACGTAGCTCTGTTCACAGTTCCACTTTCGGGAATCAGATTCTTTTTCTGATATTCTCGTATCAGATTTGATTTATCGCTATCAAAAACACCGTTCACTTTAAAGGCGTCCTGCATTTCTGTATATTCGCTTGATATTTCGCTCATTATTATTTCAAGCATTGATACCAAAGTATTATTATCACCTAATTTAAGCTCGTATTCGTCCGGAAGATCAAAAAACGGGAATATTCCAAGTGTGCTTGATTTTTTCTCCAGACTCTTTTGGTATTCCGCGTATAGCATTTCCCACGTAACGATATCGGATATCCCCGTTACACGAAGTCCTGCATAAGCCTGAAACCGCATAAGTGCAGCTCTCGTATCATCTCCGAATATTCCGTCGATCGGAACTCTGTTTATTTCTCCGAGTTCATGTTCGAGCTGTCTCAGATATCTCTGCAACCGTATAACAGCGTTTTTATATGTATTTTCTTCTCTCATATTCACCTTGCCTCCTGTTATCCGCCTATTTCAAAACCGGGAAACTGACCGTCTGATATCCTTCTTCCATTATACAGATCACTGTATATACTCGCTATCGCGCTCCAGGTAAGGGCGTTTACTCTTCCGGTCGCCGGAAGACCGAATCTTCTCTGAAAGGCTATCACAGCCTCTCTCGTTCTTGTACCGTAATATCCCGTTATCGGTATCGAAGGTATCTCGGTATACGTCTGAGCAATATAATTAAGGTAACTCTGCAGTACGCTCACATCATCCGATTCACTTCCGAGCGTAAGCGTTACTCCCGGAAACGGAATCACCGTTCCCTCTGTATATTCTACCGGAATAGTATCTACGATTCCTCTGTACGCCTTATATACTGCATTCCACGTGTTTTCGCCTACTATCCCATCCTGAACAAGACCAAACGTTTTCTGTGCCGATATTACGGAATTTCTTGTGCTTTCGCCAAATATACCGTCAATGGCAATCGGCAGAATAGTATCGTAAAATCCCGCAATATAGCTCAAAAAATACTGAAACACCGCAACGTCACTACCGCTGTCACCCTCTTTGAGCAGATCGGGAAGCTCGTTTGATACCTCTTCGAAACGTATACCTTCAGAATTCAATTCATTAAGGCGTTTTACACTGTTGTATATATATTGTATCGCATACCACGTTGAATTTCCCACTATACCGTCTTCTGTCAAACCGAATACCCTTTGAAAAGCCATAACTGCTCTTTCTGTATCGTCTGTAAATATACCGTCTTCAGCTATTATCTTCGGAATAGCCGGATAATTCGTAGATATACGGTTAAGGCGTATCTGTATAACCCTTACGTCGTCATTCGCAATTCCGGCTCTGAGTGGGATCAAAGGCGCTGACGGAACGTTTCCGCTTATAGGAGTATTTCTGACTATCTCTATATCGTTTCCGTAGTAATTTGTCAGTATCTGATACGGAGTAAACCCGTTATTCGCAAGCTCAACCGTACCCCATTGTGACAGGCCGTCGCAAGTCACAGTGGTTCCGTTGCAATACTGTGCAAAAAGAGGCTCGACACTTCCTCGTCGCCGAAGATATGAAGTAAAAATATCACCTACAATACGGCGTATATTATCGAATATATCCCTTCCGTATACAAAATACTGATCTATTGCCGTTGAATTTGTTATATCAAAATCATATCCTCTTATACGGTAATATTCGGTATATACCCTATTAAGCGCAAAAGATATCTGAGCATATATATTAGCGCGTAGGGCACTTTCAGGCCATGTTGGAAATATCTCGCTTGAGGCAACGTTCATAATATACTCGGGAAAAGATACTCTTACGTTTCTTGCATTTGAGTCGGGGGGCCCGAGATGTACTGTTATAAATTCGGGGATTATCGGTTGATTTGGCATAAAAACCTCCTGGATATAGCTTTAAAGTGAATTTTCTTCTGTGTCGAGCTGCATATTTTCTCTGTAATCAAAAATATAATCCTGACCGTTATCTGACAGCGGAATCATTTTAACAAGCTGAGTGGCATATATAGAATCGAATAATGGAACGTAAGAATACGTCATTGTATGATATCCTTTAAGCGACGCGTCTATATTTACCGTACCGTACTGTTTTTCCTCGCTGGGAGATAACGAGCTTTCCTTCGGCGGAACAGACACACTTACTGTCTCTGTTTCTCCCGACCTATCGGTTATCAGATTATACAGTATACCTTTATCACCGTCTCCGTCTCGTATGATGACCTTTACTCCGGGCAGAGGAATTGCGTTATCTCCCGTTGATACCCGCACGGTGAGATAAGCTATGCCTTTATTTTCGTTTTCATTAAGTTGATTTACGCTTTCGTTGTTCACGTTGTATTCCTCTCTTAATTGTTTTTTGCTATATTCTTCTACCAATTATATGCCTACCAAACTTTAATGTGCAAAAATTGCTTGACATAAAGTTAAATTTGTGCTATAATTATAGCATAGAAGAAATAGAAATTGATCTACTTTATAATTAATATACGATCTCGGAGATAAATATGTTTGAAATCAAAAAAAAATATCCTCTTAATAAGGATACAGATTATATGGCGGTCTATGCTCCATCTATTGCCACAAAAGCAAGACCGGGGCAGTTTGTTATAATAAGAGCAAACGAAACCGCTGAAAGGATCCCCCTAACTATAGCCGACTATAACGTAGAAGAAGGAACCGTTAGCGTGATATTCCAAAAGGTAGGAAGATCGACAAAGATCATCGGTGAGCTGAACGAAGGCGACTGCATTCTTGACTTTGTAGGACCTCTCGGTACACCTTCAGAATTTGACGGAATGAATAAGGTTGCCGTAATAGGCGGTGGCCTCGGATGCGCTATCGCTTATCCTCAGGCAAAATTCCTTAACGCAAACGGGGTTTACGTTGATATCATTGCCGGTTTCAGAAGCAAGGAACTCGTTATTCTCGAGAATGAAATGAGCACAGCTTGTAAGGATCTTTATATTATGACGGACGACGGAAGCTACGGTGAAAAGGGGCTTGTTACACAAAAGCTCAGGGAGCTTATCGAAAGCGGCAGCGAATACGATGCTGTCATAGCCATAGGTCCTGTGGTTATGATGAAATTCGTATCTGCGCTTACAAAAGAATACGGAATAAAAACCATAGTAAGTATGAATCCGATCATGATAGACGGAACCGGTATGTGCGGAGGTTGCCGTGTAACCGTTGACGGAAAAATTAAGTTTGCATGCATTGACGGTCCGGACTTTGACGGACATAAGGTGGATTTCGACGAGCTTATAAGGAGAAATAAAATGTATGCACAGTATGAGCGTGAAGCTGATTGTAATTTAATGAAAAAGCTTCCCGACAATAAATAAAGACTCGACTTGAAGGGAAACTGCTATTATGGCTAATATGCAAAAAGAAAAAGTAAAAATGAAGGAGCTCGACCCTTCATACAGAGCAAGATGCTTTGAAGAGGTAGCTTGCGGATATACTGAAGAAGAAGCGATACTTGAAGCACAGCGCTGCCTCAACTGTAAAAATCGCCCCTGCGTCTCGGGTTGTCCCGTCGGGGTAAAGATACCCGATTTTATAAAAAAGGTCGCTGATGGAGATTTTGAAGGCGCCTACAACGTAATAACGTCAACAAATGCTCTTCCGGCGGTTTGCGGAAGAGTATGCCCTCAGGAATCACAGTGTGAGGGTAAATGTGTAAGAGCCATCAAGGGAGAGAGCGTTGCTATAGGACGCCTTGAAAGATTCTGTGCGGATTATCATATGCAACATTCAAATACGGTCTCGGATATTCCTTCACTTATGGATAATGCTCCGCACATCGCTATCATAGGATCAGGCCCCTCCGGACTTTCCTGTGCAGGCGCTTTAGTAGACAAGGGATACAGAGTTACAATATATGAAGCGTTTCACGTGGCGGGAGGAGTTCTCGAATACGGAATTCCCGAATTCAGACTTCCCAAATCCATAGTTAAAAAAGAGATAGAGACGCTAAAACGCAAAGGCGTTAAAATAGAGCTCAACTCTGTTGTCGGAAGAATAATCACTGTAGACGAACTGTTTGAGCAGGGATATTCTGCCGTATTCATCGGAAGCGGGGCGGGTCTGCCGTCATTTCTCGGGATTCCGGGAGAGAGTGCGTGCGGAGTTTACAGTGCAAACGAGTATCTCACGAGAGTTAATCTCATGAGAGCTTATAAGGATGAGTACGATACTCCCATTATAAAAGCAAAGAATATCGCTGTAGTGGGCGGTGGAAACGTAGCTATGGATGCAGCAAGATGTGCGATGCGTCTCGGCGCCGATAACGTCTACGTAATCTACCGCAGAAGTGAGGAAGAGATGCCTGCTCGGCGCGAGGAGATACATCATGCCAAGGAAGAGGGCATCACGTTCAGGCTGCTCACGAATCCGTCAAAAATACTTTCTGACGAAAACGGATTTGTATGCGGTGTAGAATGCGACGTTATGTCTCTCGGTGACCCCGATGCCTCCGGCAGAAGGCGCCCCGAGCCTACGGGTGAAAAAACGGTAATAGATATCGACGCTATCATAATTGCGGTCGGAACCACACCAAATCCTCTTATCAGAACAACGACACCGGGGCTTGAAACAAACAGAAAAGGATGCATCGTTGTTGGTGAAGACGGTGTTTCAACATCAAAAGCCGGAGTTTACGCGGGGGGAGATGCGGTTACCGGAGCAGCTACGGTAATACTTGCCATGGGAGCAGGAAAAAATGCCGCTGAGGCTATTGACGAATACTTAAAAAAGAATTGATTTATTTGAGGTAAAAAATGAACATCACAGAAGCTGTTGAAAATTATCTTGAAACGATATTTATTTTATCGAAACGAATATGCGGGGTCCACGCGATCGATATTTGCACAGAGCTCGGCTTTTCCAGACCTACGGTGTCAGAAATGCTCAAACAGCTTAAAGCCAACGACCTTATCATTGTTGACGATTCAAATCATATAACACTCACTGAAAAGGGAACAAACGTAGCTTTAAGAATATATGAACGTCATATAGTAATTTCTAAGCTCCTTATGAAGATCGGAGTAGACAAAGAAACTGCCTACGAGGATGCATGTAAGATAGAGCACGATATATCAGACGTTACGTTTGAGTGTATAAAAAATTACGTAGATACTGTAAACGACTAAAAAAAGCCGCGCAAATCAAACACATGAATTTGCGCCGCTCTTTTTATAATATTAGTTAAACAGGAGGACAAAAAATGATTTTTACCGAAAAAAGCATCTCGCTCAAAAACGGCGTACAGGCCGTTTTAAGGAATCCCAAAGTTGAAGATGCAGAAGCGCTCATTGATTTTATAAAAACAACGAGCGGTGAAACAGAGTTTCTTCTAAGATATCCCGAAGAGTGGAATATAACAGTTGAGCAGGAAGAGGCATGGGTAAGACGCTCTGTAGCTTCCGATTCAAGTCTTGTGATCGCATGCTATATAAACGGAGAAGTGGCAGGGAACTGCTCTCTCGATTTTTACGGGGGAATAAAGAACCGTCACAGATCGGTGATCTCTATCTCCGTGCTCAAAAAATACTGGGGGCTTGGCATAGGGTCTGCTTTGCTTTCCGAACTTATAGATGCCGCATCCGCCCACGACGGCACCGAGATCATTGAGCTTGAGGTCATAGAAGGTAACGACAGGGCAATACGCTTATATGAAAAAATGGGATTCAAGATAATGTCAGAAAAGCCCAATGCCTTCAAGCTTAAAAACGGCAAAATGGTCAAGGATTATTATATGCAAAAATATTTATAATACATAAAAAATCCCCTCAAAAAGGAGGGAGGTTCTCTCATATGCATTATAAAGCCCCGACAGAGCTTCGATAGTCTGTCGGGGCTTTTGTTATTTTGAGTTCAACAAAGTATGTATAATTTCCAATGAAAAATTATTCCAACTCGTTTTTCTTGAGGTCGTTAATAAGAGTTGCGAGAAGGTTTCCCGCAACCTTCTTTACATTCTTTACGTTGTTTGCATAGCTGTAAGAACCGGACTTGCATGCATTACGGAAAATGCTGTAACAATAATTATTGAGAGGTGTACAGTATATACGTCCAATATCAAAGCATACAGTTTCTCTAAGTATATCAAACGTGTTGGCATCGTCAACCTCGGGAGAATATCTGAGCTGAAGTGCGTCGTAGAAAAGAGCCGGAGTTACCGCGGTATACGACTGAGCAGCCATAGACTCGAGAACGAGAGCTGTATTTTCCGGGGAAGGAGACGTATTGGAAATTGCATAAAGCGTGTAGGGGAATCCAAGGTTTGTTGAATAGTTCTCCTGGAGTTCGTTAAGCTTGGGCATAGGAAGTATTCCGTATTCACATTCGGATGTTTCACGGAAGGTCTTAGCCTGTCTTGAGCGGTTGTTTGTAAAGAGTGCTCTTCCTGTGGAGAATGCTTCAACACCGGGGCCGCTGTAAGCATTGGAATTAGCATACCAAAAATCATCTGTCTTTGTGAAATCCATAAAAGCAGTAGCAAATGAATCTTCAGCCTCTCCGCCCCATTCTTCGGAAATGTTGATCTTGCCATCGGAATCTCTTTCACAGATCTTGAAGCCTGCACCTACGTAGAAATCATCAAAATATCCCTGCCATGCAACTACGTAACCGTAGGTATCACCTGCGCTCTTAGATCCGTTGGTATCTGTATCAACGTATACGTCCTTGCTGTATCCATAGAGCTTTTCAAGTGTCCATTTACCATCCTTAACAAGCTTATAAAGCTCATCGGGATCGTGCTGGAGCTCTTTCATAAGATCCTTGTTGAAATACATAGTCTCCATCATCCAAAGAAGGTTGGTGGATATATCTCCCGTACAAACGTAGAGAGAGTTATCAAACATAGCCTCCGCAATCATCGTAGCAGGCCACCAAGGATGCTCAAAGTTAAGTCCGTTTTCCTTCTGGAGAGGAATAAGGTTGTGTGTAAGTCCCTTTGTAGAAAGAAGAGCTGTAGTCATACTGTATGAGGCATACATATCGATAAAATCGCTTTCGTCTCCGTTCGCAAAGGATTCCGCCTTCTTGAGATAATCCTGTTGCTTTGAATTGTTTCCCGGAGTGTATACAAACTCGAGCTTACAGTTAAGACGTTTCTCAACTGCATCGTTTCTCTGAAGAATTGCATCGTTTATGGATGTCTGGTCTGTAGCAGATTCCTCATACTCAAACTCAAGCATTTCAGCATCCTGCCAAGCAAGTATTTTAATTGCCGATTCCTGAAGATCTCCCACAGTCTGGTCGCTTGTAGCCTCGCTGGGAAGAGTAACAGCTGCAGTCGTGGTCCCTAAATCAGATGCGTCCGAACCCGGTGTGGTAGTTTCACCGCCCTGACCACCTCCGTTGCATGCAATAAGCATGGTAAGAAGGGTAGACACCATAAGAAGTAATGCGATCATCTTTTTTGCATTCATAGTTTTCTCCTTCTGTCAATAAAAATGACAAATATTTTATATGTATATTATAGCAAATAATAATTACCAAACTACATTTATAATATTAACTTTTCTTTAAAGCATTTTGTATTACCGTTTTGTAGCCCGATCTCATATCCGAGTACAGACGCTGCGCATACAGACGGTAATGATCCGTTAAACGGTACCGAGTAGTCGATACGCACGTTAAGATCTGCATTCGAAAGTATCGCTCTTGATATTCCGCGTTTCTCACCTCCGATAACCAGAAGCAGCGGATACTTAAGATCGGCATCATGGCAGGGAACAGAGTCGCGTAGAGAACTGCAAACTATTTTGTATTCCTTCTCTCTGAATGCACTGCATAGGAGCTCGGGAGATGCTGTATGCATATCAACATGCTCTGTAAGACCCGCAGAAGATTTTATTACCGTAGAAGCAAAAAGATTCATTTTGTTATTTTCCGGTAATATTACTCCGGATACACCGAACGCATACATGGTTCTTACAATGTACCCGACGTTAAAAGGGTCATCAACACCGTCAAGATAGCAGTAGAAAGAATTATCTTTTATCTTGTCTGCAGAGAGAGTGTCTATCTCAAAAAATTCCATTTTAGCAGCTATTCCGCCATGAGTATTTCCCGAAACCATAACTGAAATCTCGTCTGTAGTGCTTTCATGAAAAACGTACCCGCAGCGATGCGCATTTTCCTTAAGGAAACGATATCTTCCATAATTTGCACGGTCGTATTTGGCAATTTTGGACATATCGAAATAAACGTCGGTAAGACGCCTACGGCTGTTTGAATAAGCGTTCAGTGTATTATTTATCACCGCGCTTACCGAGGAAATGCCCTCAATAATAAAAAAATTTGACATATGAGCTCCAGATAAAATATTTGTCATAATTAAAAAAAGTCGGCATATGCTTTATCAAGGCTGCAGAAACATCTGCATAATTGGGGTTTTTAATAATGGAATATATTTATACCGACGATCGAGACAGATGTATAAAAATAGCTGAGTACATAATAGAAAGCGGATCTACAGTACGAAAAGCAGCGAAAGTTTTTGGAATAAGTAAAAGCACAGTACATAAGGATGTAACGGTCAATCTTGAAAAAAGGAATCCGACATTGGCAAACGAGACTAAAAAAATTCTTGAAAAAAACAAAAATGAACGACATATACGGGGCGGCGAGGCCACACGAAAAAAATATCAGAATTTAAAAGATCACGACATAAAAACATCTGCAAAAAAAGAAAAAAATCAATAATAAAAAAATACCTATAATAATTAAATAAAAAGCCGTGATAAGAGGTATTTGAGCCCTGTACGGCTTTTTCTTGCTTTTTCGCTTCTCCCAATTGAACAAAATTTTCATTTTGTTCAATTGGATATCACTCTTCAAATTTCTCTTCTTCTCTTTTTTTGTGCTGAGTTTTCTCTGTTTCAAAGCACTTTTTATCAGCATTGGAACTCTGATCTGTGCTTGTTTTCGGCTTCACTATCATTTTTTTAAGCACCCAAACCGTTCCCACACCGGTGGCGCCAAGAACAACGATCAAACCGGCTATCATGAGTATCGTACGTGTCAGGTTCAACTGCTTTCTGGGCTGAACGTTTACGTAGGACACGGAAATTATTTTATAATTTTCTCCCTCTTTTATCAGAGTAAGATATTGGCGTCTGTTGACGTCGCTTCCTATATCCGTACGCAACGTAACGTTATTTTTGAATATTTTATAATCGAGCCACACCTTACTGAGCACACCGTTGCTTGTAACTTCGTCTACGCTCATAACTCCAAATTCAATGTCGTACAGTTTTTGCATAGTAAAAGGATGCTGTTCCCCTTCGACTGCGAGAAATCTGTCGCTGTAGCAATTATTATAAAAGCTGTTATCGCCGTATATTATCGATCTTATATACTCATACATAAACACGACGACATCATTGTACGAAGCATAATTATTGTCATCTATAGATAATGTAACACCGGTTCTGACATCTGTGTAGCACACCAATCTATCAAGCTCCATATACTCTTTATCCGTAAAAATGTTCTCCGTGTAATTGGCATCATATGGGAATATCGCATTTCCGCGCGGAATCTCATCATACATTATCTTATCCGAGTATTTAGCCAATATAACAACCGCTCCGAGCAATAAAGTAAACGCGGTAAAAACCGTCAAAAACGATATAAGGATTCTCTTTTTAATATTCAATTCGGACATAAGGATCTCCTTTGAGTAGTATATATATTATTTTATCATTTTACCATCAAGATTTCAAGTATGTAAAAGTATATATTTTGTTTAATTTTTCTTTAATTTTTTACTTTGCCTATTGAAATCATATATTCTATATGATATAATAAATAATAATTTGTTTTTCGATACACTTTACCCTCAAGGAGGATCTCACATGCTTAACAAAACACGATATGCTATTATTGTTCCGGACGGTATGGCCGATGAGCCTATTGAAGCATTTAACAACAAAACCGTTATGGAATACGCCGATAAGCCCTGCATGAATATGCTTGCTTCACTCGGCAAGATCGGAACCGTATCAAACGTTCCCGATGGAATGGTTCCCGAAAGCGATACTGCAAATATGTCTATTCTGTCTTTTGACCCCAAAATATATTCCAAAGGGCGTTCTCCGCTTGAGGCTCTCAGCATGGGGCTTACAATGACTCCGGACGACACCGCCATCAGATGTAATCTCGTTTCATTAAGCGAAGACGAAGATTACAACAACAAAACAATGCTCGATCATAGCGGCGGAGACATCACTACCGCCGAGGCGGACATACTTATAAAAGCCCTGAACGACAAGCTCGCATATGACGGACTTGAATTTCATACCGGGATCGACTACAGACACTGCCTTATGATCCGAAACGGATACGACAAATACAATTTTGCCAGACCCCACGACATTATCGGTAAAAACATAAGCGAATATCTCCCCTGCGGACAGTACGGTGACTTTTTCTATGATCTTATGAGAAAAAGCTACGATATCCTCGAAAATCATCCGCTAAACATAGAGCGTGCGGCAAATGGCAAGCTCAAGGCAAATTCAATATGGCTTTGGAGCCCCGGAAAAAAGCCTCAGATGCCGAACTTCTGTGAAAAATGGGCGCTTGATTCTGCTGTCGTGATCGCCGCGGTAGACCTTATAAAGGGCATAGGAAAATGTGCGGGCATGACAGTTCCCAAGGTCGAAGGCGCTAACGGAACCCCGTACACTGATTTTGAAAGCAAGGGTAACGCTGCCTGCAAGGCATTTGACGACGGAGCACAGTTGGTTTACGTGCACATAGAAGCTCCGGATGAAAGCGGCCATAAGGGAGATGCAAATCTCAAGGTATGGACTGTTGAGCAGATAGATAAGCACATTGTAGCAAAGATATATGAAAAGCTTAAAGCTATAGGAGATCCCTTCAAGATAATGGTTCTTCCTGATCATCCCACCCCCTGCTCCATACGTACACACAGCATTTCACCCGTTCCCTACCTTATATACTCATCTGAGGATAAAGACATCCGAGCGTCCGTCTCATTCGATGAGATCTCCGCGGCAAGAAGCGGAAATTACGTAAAGGAAGGACACACCTTGCTTAACGGATTCATAGATAAAAAATAAACTATGTGAAAGAAGTTATTTATATGGATAAGGATAATATAATTCTGCCAAAGCAAACAAATTTGAACTATTTCTTCGAGTGTATTGAGCTTTTTGCTATTTGCACTTGCATTGTTATCGGTCTGTTTTCGCTCGGAATACGTATGTGCGTAGTCGACGGTGATTCTATGAATACAACGCTGGAAAATGGGGACGTTCTCATTTCCACGGATATTATGTATGAGCCAAAGCAAGGCGATATAGTTGTATTTCACTTATCAAACGAATATTATAATAAGCCACTTATAAAACGAGTTATCGCCACAGAGGGTCAGTGGATCGATATAAGAAAGAATGGAAACGGCCTTACGGTAATTATATACGAGTCCGATGACACCGAATTCAAAAATCCTATCGTATATGAAGATGAGCACGCATACTATTCTCAGCTTAACAGCGGATGGACCGGATATTATGAATATCCGATACAGGTTCCCGAGGGAAAAATATTCGTTATGGGTGATAACAGATGGGATTCTTCAGATTCAAGAAGCAGCAGAGTGGGATTCATTGACGAAAGAATAGTTTTCGGAAAGGTCTCGGCAAGACTGTGGCCTATAAACAAAATCGAATTTTACCCATAAGAAGAAACGGAGATAAACTTATGCCTTCTCAAACGATACAGTGGTTTCCCGGTCATATGGCCAAAACCGAACGTCTTATTACCGAAAATATAAAAAACGTTGACTTTGTCATAGAAATTCTTGACGCAAGAATACCTATAAGCTCGCGAAATCCCGACATTTTGAAGCTCACAAGCGTAAAGCCGAGGATCATTTTGCTCAATAAGGCCGACCTTGCGGATCCGGACGCTACGGCAAAATTCTGTGAAAAATATACCAACGACGGGTGCATATGCATTCAGTCAAACTCGGTAACCGGAAAAGGCTTTGAGAAGATCCAAAAGGCGTACACAGAGCTATGTGCTGAAAAGCTCCAAAGATTCGAGGACAAGGGAATGGCCGGAAGAAAGCTGCGCGCAATGGTGCTCGGTGTTCCGAACGTTGGCAAATCATCTTTTATAAACAAAATTTCCGGAAGCAAAAAGGCCAAGGTAGAAAACCGACCCGGTGTCACTCTTACAAAGCAGTGGGTACAGACATCTATCGGAATAGATCTTATGGATATGCCGGGAGTTCTTTGGCCAAAATTTGAAAACAGTACTGTTGGTGAAAATCTTGCACTTACAGGAGCTGTAAAGGACGATATTTTAGATATTGAATCTCTCGCATGCACTCTTGTATCGAGGCTTCGTACCCTTTACCCTTCCCTGCTTGAGGCGAGATACAAAATATCCGAAGACTACAGCGATCTCAGCGACTACGATCTTCTTGAGCTTATAGGAAAAAAGCGCGGTTTCTTACTACGCGGAGGAATCCCGGATACTGAGAAAACGTCAAAAATACTTCTTGAAGAATTCAGAAGCTGCAAAATCGGAAGAATAACACTTGATATTATTTGAGGCTGAATATGGACTATAATTTTGAGCAAGAACTTATATCCAAGGGGTATAACGTAATATGTGGAATAGATGAAGCCGGTCGCGGACCTCTGTGCGGTCCTGTTTGTGCAGCTGCGTGTATTCTGCCGCTCGGACTTGAGATCCCCGGACTCAACGACTCAAAAAAGCTTTCCGAGAAGAAGCGAGATGCTTTATACGATATCATTCGCGAAAACGCTGTTGACTATTCGGTTGCTTTTTCAAGCGTTGAAGAGATCGATGAAATGAATATTCTCGAAGCAACTCTTCTTGCCATGCGCAGAGCAGTCGAAGGACTCAAAACCCCTCCGGACCACCTTATAATTGACGGAAATTGCTGCAGAGGATTTTCTATCCCCGCACGTTCACTTATAAAGGGAGACTCACTCTCCCCTTCTGTCGCCGCTGCTTCTATCCTCGCTAAGGTGACCCGTGACCGCCTTTGTATCGAGCTTGATAAGCAGTATCCGGAGTACAATATCGCAAAGCATAAAGGCTACGGCACAAAAGAACATATGGCGCTTATACGTGAGTATGGAATATCTCCCATACACAGAAAAAGCTTTATTCATCTGTAATTCAAGCGATTCAAAATATAATTATGGAAACAAAGACGCTAAAAAAATCTGTAGGCAATCTGGGCGAAGACTATTCTTCACGATATCTTGAAAGCCGCGGTTATACAATACTCGGGAGAAACGTGTACGTTGATAAGAAGGAAATAGATATTATAGCCGAAAAAGATGGTGTAATATCTTTCGTTGAAGTAAAAACAAGAACGTTTTCTTCAAGATATTCCACACCTCTCAAAGTCGCAAGACCCGCCGATGCCGTAAGCTACAAAAAGAGAATGAATATTGCAACTGCGGCATTAAGTTATATCTCACAAAACGGTATTACAAAAAAGTGTCGCTTTGACGTCATTGAAATATACTTTTCAGTTCTTCCCGATAATACGCATAAATTTTATAAAATAAATCATATCGAGGGCGCATTCGACGCAAACGGTAATATAACATAACGCAAAAAAGGAGAAAGCTATGAAATATTTTGATCTCCACTGTGACACCGCTCTGGCTCTTTTGTACGCTAAGTCTTCCCTGCTTTCCAACGAGCACCACGTATCTATAGAAAAGGCAAAAACATTTGAAAAATACGCTCAGTCTTTTGCTTTTTTTGCACTTTCAAAGCTCAATGACGACGAGGCATACGATAAATTTGCAGCTATGAACAATTCACTTACAGAAGAGACAAAAAAGAATCATACCGAGGCAGTTATCGTAAAGAACTCAAAGGAATATGCAGAGAACGCAAGCAACGGTAAGATGATAATTCTACCCGCTGTTGAAGATGCGCGAATACTTTCGGGTGATCTTGAAAAAATAAAAGCTTTAAAAGAAGCAGGTGTCTGGTATCTCACCATGCTGTGGGGCGGAGATACGGTGATAGGAGGCTCACACAATACCGATAACGGGCTAACACAGTTTGGTAAAGATGCCGTCAGGGCAGCTTTCGCCAACGGCATCGTTCCGGATATTTCTCACGCATCCGAAAAAAGCGCTACCGATATCATTGCTATCGCAGAAGAATTTGAAAAACCTGTTATAGCATCACACTCAAATTCATATTCCGTCTACTCTCATTCAAGAAACCTGCGCGACTATCATCTCAAAAAGCTTCTTGCCCTTGGAGGTATAATTGGAATCAGCCTATGCGATTCGCATCTTGCCGACAAGCCCGCAAAGCAAACGTGCATGGATGACGTTATCCGGCATATTGAATATTACCTTGAATTCGGATGCGAAAATTCTCTCTGTATCGGCGCGGATTGGGACGGAACCACCCTTCCGTGCGATATGCACGATATACGGGACGCCGCAAAGCTCTATGAGGAACTTCTTCGCAGAAATTACAGCGTAGAGCTCCTCGATAAGATATTTTATTACAACGCTTATAATTTCTATATGAATAATTTATAAAAAACACTAACGAAAACACGGAGAATAACATTATGAACTACGTAAGTACAAGAGACACATCCAAGGACAAGCTTTCTTACACATCCGCTGAAGCTATAAAGCTCGGTCTTGCTTTTGACGGGGGTCTTTTCATCCCCCGCGAAATACCTGCCCTTTCGCTTAATGACATTGGAGCTCTTAAAGACCTTTCTTATACCGACAGAGCAAAGAAAATACTTTCCCTCTTTTTGACGGATTACACAGACGAGGAGCTTGAGCAATGCTGTAGTGAAGCATACTGCGAGGACTCATTCAAGGGGGGCGCCGCACCCATATATAAAATCAACGATTCACTCTACTCGCTTGAGCTTTGGCACGGTCCCACGTGCGCGTTCAAGGATATGGCGCTTCAGATAATGCCCAAGCTTCTTTCAAAGGCTCTTGTAAAAACAAACGAAACGCGTAAGACTCTTATTCTTGTTGCTACGAGCGGTGATACAGGAAAAGCAGCTCTTGAAGGATACAAGAATATCGAGGGAATAAATATAATGGTATTTTACCCTAATGACGGCGTAAGCACCGTTCAAAAGCTTCAGATGGCGTCTCAAACCGGAAACAACGTCAACGTATGCGCTATACACGGTAACTTTGACGACGCTCAAAACGGTGTTAAGTCTATATTCTCGGATAAAGCCTTCAAAGAAGTTATCAATGACGAAAACGGTGTTATTCTTTCCAGCGCAAATTCTATCAACTGGGGAAGACTCGTTCCGCAGATCGTTTATTATTTCTCCGCTTACTGCGATCTTCTCGACAACGCTGCAATTTCTCTCGGAGACAAGGTTAATTTCTGCGTACCTACAGGCAACTTCGGCAATATCTTTGCCGCGTATATAGCTAAGCTTATGGGGCTTCCGATAAACAAGCTTATCTGCGCATCTAACTCCAACAACGTACTTACCGACTTTTTCAAAACAGGCGAATATAATAAGAAGAGAGAGTTCCACTCCACCATCTCCCCCTCGATGGATATTCTTATTTCAAGCAATCTTGAAAGACTTCTCTCCTTTATATGCGGCAGCGAGAAGACACAAAGCTATATGACAATGCTCGCAAATGAGGGTAACTACAAAGTTGACGCAGAAGATATGGAAAAGATCAACGCTTCATTCGTAGGTCTTTGGGCAAATGAATCGGATACCGCAAGCACTATAAAAAACGTGTGGACAAAATACGGTTATCTTATAGATACTCATACGGCGGTAGCGGTAAAGTGCGCTGAGGAATACAGAAGAGATTTCACAGATAATACAGTTACGGTCGCTGTATCTACGGCAAGCCCATACAAATTTGCCGCAGACGTATACGCTTCAATATACGGCAAAAAGCCTGAAAGCGACGTCGCTGCACTTGCCCTTCTCTCGGAAAAGACGGGAGTAGAAATTCCCTATCCGCTTGCAGATATAGAAAAGCGCGAAATAAGATTCAAAAAATCAATAGATCCCGCAAATATGAAAAACGAGGTTTCCGATTACATAAAATCACTTTGATCGGCAACACAAGAAAAAGGTTGCCGCGCTCAAGCGACAACCTTTATTATATGCTATGCTCTCAGTTGTCTGTCTTCTGCTTGAAGGTCACACACGCAGTCTCCGAGCTTGAGCTTGCATATGTGGGGCCTACAAGGATCTGCTCTGCCATACATCTGTTTTCCTTGTCGTGATAAACACAGTTTGTCACGTCGCATACGATACCCTTTATGCACTTGCCCTGACAAGAATTCTTCGTATCCATTATAAAACACCTCCTTGTGTAGTATGGTAATAGTATTTGCACTTCAGCTTTAATTATTCAATAAAAGAAAGGAATTGATTTGAAATGTCCTTATTTGTAATAGCGGACCTTCACCTTTCATCGTCCGTAAACAAAAGCATGACCGCTTTCGGTAAAAGATGGGACAACTATACCCAAAGAATAAAAGTCAATTGGGAAAAACTCGTATCCGATAACGATACGGTCATAATTCCGGGAGACATTTCATGGGGAATAAATCTTTCCGAAGCCCTTGAGGATCTTAAATTTATAGATTTGCTTCCGGGGAAAAAAATAATACTCAAAGGAAATCATGACCTTTGGTGGGACACGCTATCGAAAATAAATAAATTTTTCTCTGATAACTCTATAAATACGATAAGCCTCTTACAGAACAACGCTTTTCTCTGTGAAAATACTATAATCTGCGGAAGCAGAGGCTGGTTCACAGACGAAAAGGCACAAAAAACAGTAGGTGATCCGAATTACTCTAAAATCATCTCAAGAGAGGTAATAAGGCTAAAATTAAGCCTTGAAGAAGCAAAAAAGCTCAAAGAAAAAAATCCCGAAAGTGATATTATTGCATTTTTACATTTTCCTCCCGTCTTCGGTAACTTCGTGTGCGAGGAGATCATAAGCGTCCTGAAGGAATACAGTGTTCAAAAATGCTATTTCGGACATATACACGATCCGTTTGTAAAATGCGGAAGCTTTGAATATGAATCGATACAGATGAAGCTTATATCTGCAGATCATCTTGAGTTTATTCCGCTGAAAATTGCATTATAATTGTATAATGATTAAAATAATTTTAAATTTTTTTCACTGCGTATTGACAAACGATATTATTTGATGTAAAATATATGAGTATGCTATTATAGAATAACAGTTCCCCGTTCTGATATTTTCAAAAAACTTACGGGGGGAAAGGTCTAAATTTATGAAAGTTTTAAAGCAAGAAAAAGTTCAGGGCTCGGCTTATGAGGTGGAATTTTCTATCGAAAACGAAGCTTTTCAGAACGCTATCCAGAAGGTTTATCGCAAAGAAGTAAAGAATATGAATGTTCCCGGATTCCGCAAGGGTAAGGCTCCTCTTTCTATCGTAAGAAAGCTTTACGGAGAGGGTGTATTTTACGAAGACGCTATAAACACTCTCATCCCCGAGGTATTCCCCTCTGTTCTCGAAGAAACAAAACTCGAGACAAACTATCAGCCCGAATTCGATATCGTTTCCATCGACGAAAACGGACTCGTTCTCAAAGCTAAGATCTACGTAAAGCCCGAGGTCGAGATCAAGGACTATGAGGGCCTTGAGATTACAGTTCCCGCTCTTGCAGACGTTGAAGCCGAAGTTGAGAGAGATATCACTGCGGCAAGAGAGAGAAACTCTCGCGAGGTTGAGGTTACAGACAGAGCTGTTCAGAACGGCGACATCGCAGTTATCGACTTTGAAGGCTTCCTTAACGGAGTAGCTTTTGAAGGCGGCAAGGGAGAAAACCATCCTCTTGAGATCGGTTCCGGATCCTTTATCCCCGGTTTTGAAGAACAGATCGTAGGAAAGAATATCGGTGACAATTTCGATATCAACGTAACCTTCCCTGCTGAATACGGTGCAGAAGAGCTTGCAGGTAAGGAAGTTGTCTTCAAGATCGCTCTCCATGCAATCAAGTCTAAGGAACTTCCCGAACTTGATGACGATTTTGCTGTCGACGTTTCCGAATTCAACACATTTGATGAATACAAGGCTGATCTTACGGCAAAAATCGAAAAGAGACTCACAGAAAACAGAGACAGAGATATTTCCGAGGCACTTCTTAAAGCTCTTGCTGAAAAGGTTGAGGGTGATATTCCTGAGCCTATGTTCGCGGAAGAAGTTCAGCATCAGCTTGAGTCCTTCAAGGCTAACGTAGCTCAGTATGGCTTTGATTTTGAAACATACCTCAAGATCACTAACATGACTGAGGAAAACGTTATCGAAACAACTCTCCGCCCCAGAGCTGAAGTTATGGTTAAATCAAGACTTGCTCTTGAAAAGATAGCTGCAGACAATAATCTTTCCGCAAGCGACGAAGCCGTTGAATCTCAGTATGAGGCTATGGCTACCGCTTACAAGATGGAAGTTGAAAAGCTTAAGGAGATCATCAAGAGAGAATATATCGAAAAGGATTGCCTTGCAGAAGCCGCTCTGGATTTCGTTAAGTCCAAGGCTGTTGTCAAGGATGCTGAGTAATTCTCTCGCCTGATAATATTGCATAAAGTATGGGACTGTTGTGTATTTCTGTGTATTCATTTATACGAGATGATAACAGTCCTATAAATTATATTACGGTACTTTACAGAAAGGACTCCCAATGGGAGTAATGGGTATATAAAATGTACTACAACAACGAAAACAAAATATCAAATTCACTTGTTCCCATGGTAGTGGAGCAGACAAATCTCGGTGAGCGCTCGTACGATATTTATTCCAGACTTCTCAAGGATAGAATAATTATGCTCTCCGAAGAGGTAAACCACGTAACCGCTTCTCTCGTAGTCGCTCAGATGCTTCTTCTTGAGGCGCAGGACCCTGATGCCGATATACAGTTCTATATCAACAGCCCCGGCGGATCGGTTACAGACGGTATGGCAATATACGATACAATGCAGTTCGTAAAGTGTGATGTTTCCACTATCTGCATAGGCATGGCTGCAAGTATGGGTGCTTTTCTCCTTGCCGCCGGAACAAAGGGTAAGAGAATAGCTCTCCCCAATAGCGAGATCATGATCCATCAGCCTCTCGGAGGTGCAAGAGGTCAGGCTACCGATATAAAGATCCAGGCAGACCTTATTCTCAGAACAAGAGACAGGCTAAACAAGATACTTGCTGAAAGAACCGGAAGATCGATCGAAGAGATAGCACGAGACACCGAACGAGATAACTATATGACCGCTGAGCAGGCTCTTGAATACGGTCTTATCGACAAAATAATTGAACATCACTGATTTATAAAGGATTATTATGGCTGATTCAAATAACAATAACGAAAATCGCAAAAAACCTACGTGTTGTTTTTGCGGAAGAGGTGAGTATGAGGTAGACGTAATGATACCCTCCCCTCTTGGAACCTATATTTGCGGAAATTGCGTTGATACATGCCATTCTATTTTGGAAGAATATTTCGGAAGCGGTGACGATGGAGAGGATGAGGCATCCGCTCTTGATCTTGACTTTGAAACACTTCCGAAGCCCAGAGAGATAAAAAAGGCACTCGACGAGTACGTAATAGGCCAGGAAAAAGCAAAGATAGCTCTTTCGGTTGCGGTATACAACCATTACAAGAGGATCATCGATAAGGCAAGCGGAAGCTCTGACGGCGTAGATCTTCAAAAGAGTAACGTTCTTCTCATCGGCCCTTCGGGCGTAGGAAAAACATATCTTGCTCAGACACTTGCAAAAACTCTCAAGGTTCCCTTTGCGATAGCAGACGCTACTACACTCACAGAAGCCGGTTACGTAGGTGAGGACGTAGAAAATATACTCCTCAGACTTATTCAAGCAGCTGACTTTGACGTAGCAAAGGCTGAAAAAGGCATCATATATATAGACGAGATAGATAAGATCTCACGAAAGAGTGAAAACAGATCTATAACAAGAGACGTTTCCGGAGAAGGCGTTCAGCAAGCCCTTCTTAAGATCCTCGAAGGCACTGTCGCCAACGTTCCGCCTCAGGGAGGACGCAAGCATCCTAACCAGGAATTCATACAGATAAACACAGAGAATATACTCTTTATCTGCGGAGGAGCTTTTGACGGTCTGGAAAAGATCATAGAAAACCGAAAGGGCCGCAGTACTATCGGATATTCGAGCAACGTTCTCACAAAGGACGAAAGAAGAAGTGAGGGAAAGTTTAAAAACGTAACGTCGCACGATATAGTTAAATACGGTCTTATTCCCGAGCTTGTAGGTCGTATTCCCGTCACTGTAACTCTTGACGACCTCGACGAGTCTATGCTTATACGCATCCTCACAGAACCCAAAAACTCAATAATCAAGCAGTACGTCAAGCTTCTTGATCTTGATGGAGTAAAGCTTTCCTTCACTCCGGACGCACTTTCAGCTATTGCTTCAAAAGCAATAGAAAGAAACACCGGTGCAAGAGGTCTTCGTTCTATTATGGAAAGCATTATGCTTGATATAATGTACGCAGTTCCTTCGGATGACGGAATAGAAGAAGTTATTATCGACAAGGACACCGTAAATAACGGTGCCGCTCCCAAAACCGTTTACAGCAACAGCTCTGAAGAATAAAAAAACGGAGAGATATGATGAAGGCTAAAGAACTTATTGAATTTATAACCCGCAATATTACTGTCGGAGAAAGAACGTGCGACACCGTAAAATCCGGAGATACTCAGAAAGAGATACGCAAGGTAGCAGTAACTATGCTTCCCACAGCGAAAATGCTCACAGAGGCGATCGAGTGGGGCGCGGATATGATAATCGAGCACGAGCCTATCTATTTCAATCATATGGATGAGCATATTGATTCGCCTGTTACTCTCAAAAAAGAAGAGCTTGTCAAAAGATCCGGTGCTGTTCTTTTCAGATTTCACGATTATCCCCACACGCACAGACCCGATATGATAGATGCGGGATTCATTTCCGCTCTCGGGATTGACGTTAAGGAGACCGAAAAGGTGAGAGGCGGACATCTGTTCGTTTCATCAACTCCGATGACGGCAAAAGAATTCGCTCTGCTTGCTGAGGAAAAGCTCAAAATTGCACACGTGCGCATCTGTGGAAGTACTGATACCCCATGCACCAAATTTGCCTTCTGCCTCGGTGCTTCCGGCGATATATTCGAAACTGTTGTAAGAGATGACGTAGAGTGTGTTGCCGTAGGTGAGGTATGCGAATGGCGTGTCGCTGAATACGTTCGTGACGCAGCGTTCTTCGGTATGAACAAATCTCTTCTCATTCTCGGTCACGTAGGTTCGGAACGAGACGGTATGGAGCTTATGTGCAAAGAATTGAAATCACTCTTCCCCTCTATCGAATTCAAATATTTTGATAACGAAGAGGTCTATACTTATACCGACAAACTATAATAAAACTTAAAACAACAGCCCTTTGCAGAAATGCAAAGGGCTAAAACTTTATGAAAAGCCCATTACTCATTTTTCTTTGAGTAATGGGCTAAAAAAATCAACAGAATCAGTTCTGTATCATGATCTTAACGATCTCCTGATCGGTAGGCTGCATTCCCACACGGCCTATATGACCTACGCAAGTAATAGTCTCCCCGGTATCGTCTCGAAGAATACCGGTATTTGATTCATAGACCTTCCCCTTCATCGCCAAAGCATGCGCAAACAACGCCGCGTCAAGCGCAGAGGATATCTTAACCGCACACGAGGCCTTTGCTCCGTCACATATGATTCCGGGAATATCAGCGAGAGTGTTATCTACAGTGTCCTTTATCTGTGTCAGTGTTCCGCCTACCATATACGTTATGGCTGCTCCTGCTGCACAAGCCGCAGATACAGCTCCGCAAAAGGCAGAAAGCTTTCCTATAAATTCCTTCTGGTAAACTGTAAGAAGGCTTGAGAAGATAAGCGCCCTATACATACGCTCTTCCGAAATATTATTCTCCCTTGCGTATACTATCACCGGTACGGTTGAAGTTATTCCTTGATTTCCGCTTCCCGATGTAATAATAACCGGCATGTCGCATCCATCCATTCTTGCCTCTGATGCGGCGGCAGCATATGCGCGTATACGTGTAAATGTGCTATCGGCATAGGTCTCAAAAATAGCTTTACCTATTCCTACACCGAAGTCACCAACCATTCCCCGCTCGGCGATCGCCATATTGCACGCGATCTGTTTTTGGGCAAAAGGCTTTATTTTTTCAATATCGATCTCATTTGCAAATTCAAAAATATTTTCAATATTAAGTCCGCGCCTGTCTGCGCTTTCTGTAGCGACATCAACCGTATCAGCCGCTTTAAAAATGATCTCACCGTTCTTGAGTATTTTTACTATGTTTGTATGACTGTGCTTAACTTCAACTATTACACTGTTTTGCGAATCATAAAGCTCTATGATAAAATGCAAAGGAACGTGCGACTCAAGAAGTTCAACCATGCAGCGGTTTTCTTTAAGAAACAACACTGTTTTTTCAAGTCCTTCCTTTGTAACGCCCTCGAGGACCTCCATATGACGATCTGAATTACCCGCGATGGCTCCGAGAGCGCACGCAGCTTCGATTCCGGTCATTCCGCCCGAATTCGGAATACGAACACAGCGAACGTTTTTTATAATGTTTCCGCTGCATCTTGCGGATATATGCTCAAGCTTTCCTTCAAGAAAGGTCATTCCCTTGGCTGAAGCATAAGCGAGCGCAATAGGCTCGGTACATCCCATAGCGGGGATAAGCTCTTCCTTCAAAATATTCAAGAAATCCTGTTTTATCTTTTCACTCAGCACGGCGGTCTCCTTTGTTTCATTGTGTCTCTTCTTTTAGAATATTATATCATAAAACTTATCATATTTCAACACAAAAAAATAAAATATTTTGAAAACGTCAAATTTATATCCGATTTTTAAAAAACGGGGCAGATCATCTCTGCCCCGAAATTTTATTATTCAAAAATATCATTTTCTCTGAACTGAAGCGAATAAAGTGATTTGTACGTTCCTTCCGCCGCCATAAGCTCCTCATGTGTTCCTCTCTCTGCTATACGCCCATCCATAACAACTGCTATTTCGTCTGCATTTCTTATAGTAGAAAGTCTGTGTGCTACGACAAGAGTCGTTCTTCCCTTACAAAGCTCGTCAAGAGATTGCTGAATAAGGACCTCGGTAGTATTGTCAAGCGCACTTGTAGCTTCGTCGAGTATAAGTATAGCGGGATCCTTAAGGAATACGCGGGCAATACTGAGACGCTGCTTTTGACCGCCTGAAAGTTTTACCCCGCGCTCTCCTATCTCTGTATCGTATCCGTTTTCAAGAGTCATAATGTAATCGTGAATATTGGCACGGCGTGCGGCCTCGTACACCTCTTCATCTGTGGCATCCGGACGACCGTAAAGTATGTTATCTCTGATGCTGCCGACGAACAAGAATACATCCTGCTGAACTATACCTATATTTTTACGCAGTGACTCAAGTGTGAGAGATCGGATATCCTTTCCGTCAATAAGTATAGATCCGTTTTCTTCACCGAGTTTATAGAAGTTCGGGAGAAGGTGACAAAGAGTTGTTTTTCCTCCACCTGAAGGGCCGACAAGAGCAAGCTTCCTTCCCTTTTCAATATGAAGGTCAACGTTATGGAGAACTTCCTTTGTAGTATCGTAAGAATAGGTTACGTCTTTAAAATCAATGACGCCCTCAACCTCCGTGAGTTCTATAGCATCCGGTGCCTCCGCTTCCGGCTCTTCGTCCATTATTTCAACAAATCTCTTGAAGCCGCTGACACCGTTCTGATACTGCTCCATAAATCCGATAAGAGTATTTACGGGGCTGATAAATAGATTTACAGAAACTATAAATGTAGAATAATCACCGAAATTTATCTTTCCGGCGTAAAGGAAAAGTCCACCGGCGATAAGAATAAATACGTTAAATACGTCAACTACAAAGGTCGTGGAAGAGTGGAATCTAGCCATAGCGCTATATGCGCGCCTTGATGCATCAACAAACTGCTCGTCGCCCTTTTTGAATTTTTCACTCTCTCTTTCGGCGTTTGTATACGCCTTTGTAACACGTATTCCGGTTATACTGCTTTCTATTGCGGCATTGATCGTTGCGTTGCTTTTTCTTCGGTCGTCAAATGCCTGCTTCATTGCTTTTCTGAGCTTCATACTTACACAAACAAGTATCGGTACACACGTAAATATTATAAGTGTAAGCCAAGCATTTATCGTCATAAGGTAGGTAAACGAGAATATGATCATTACAGAGCTGATAAGGAGATTTTCCGGGCCGTGGTGTGCAAGCTCGCACACCTCAAAAAGGTCGCTCGTTATACGCGTCATAATGCGTCCTGTCTCGTTGTTGTCATAGAACTTGAACGGAAGCTTCTCAAGATGAGTGAAAAGATCTATTCTCATCTGTGACTGCATCTTTACACCAATAATATGACCGTAATACTGTACAAAATAGCGCATAAACATGCGAAGCACGTAGAGAGCAAGAACTATTATACCCGAAATAACTATCGTAGTATACTGCTTTTCCGGTATATATACGTTAAGCATTTCTCTGGTTACTATAGGGTATACCATTCCGATTATGGATATCAACAATGATGCAAGCATATCGAGGGCAAGCATCTTTGTATGCGGCTTGTAATATCTTATAAAACGTTTCAGCATAATTTTATTCCTTTTCTTTATAGTCCTTTCTGTTTTCCGGAGGAACGTATGACTTACATTTTACGTATTCGGACTCCGGACAGCCGTAAAACGGTCCGTCGCACGGTTTTCTCTGAGTATCAATTATAACCGACAACTCATTTATTATCTCACCAAGAACAGCCTTGTCAAGACAGTAATGCGTATAGTAGCCTTTTTTAACTCCATACACAAGACCCGCCTCACGCATGACTTTAAGATGCTGAGATACCGCAGATTCGGAAAGCTCACTCTTTACAGCCAGCGCACGAACGCAGTATGAACGTTCGGCCATAAGACGAAGCAGGTAAAACCTTTTAGGCTCACATAGTGCTTTAAGTGTTTTTTCGTCCATAAAATATACCTCCGTATTTATTGTTTATATTATAACACACTAATTTATTTTTGTCAACACTTAATCAAATTAAAAAAGCCGAAAACAAAACAATTTCTGCTTTCAGCTCTTTTAACAATTAATTTATAATGGCTTTCTGCATAAAAACATTACGTACGTGTCGTTAAATACCACCTTATCTCCGTTGGCCTTGACCGTTTTCCTTAATCCGTCAAAGAATTTGCTCTTGTACGGCTCGGGTATAACAAGGTGATCGCAATGCGTTCCGCAAAAAGCGACGTACTCCTCCGTATTAAATTCACGTCTGCCTCTATAGGTTCGCTTTTGAAGATCGGTATACCCGTAATTTACGGCATTGGTATACCTAAATCCTCTTTGCATATATTCGGTTTCAGGCTTAAAATATTCGGAATATATCTTCTGTATCTTTTCGTACAGAACCTCATTTGAACTTTTATAATCTCCTACCGTATACATCATAGCAAGTATCCCTCCGGGTTTTAAAAGATCAAATGTCTTACTGAATGCTATCTCCTCCGGTATCCACTGGATCGTAGCAGCAGAATATATCATATCAAATTTCGCATTTCCGAAATCGTGCGTTATAAAATCAGCATTCACAATACTGAAATTAGAGCGAGATCCGTATTTTTCTTTCATCTTAGCTACAAGATTCTCTCCAAGCTCTATAGCGTGATAGTCACATCCGGTATCGAGTATGGGGTCTGTGGCTTGCCCTGTTCCCGGACCGAGCTCAAGCACACTTTTCTCACGGGTTATTTTAGCATGATCTATAAGGTCCGAAAAAAGCTCCTCGGAATAACGCGGTCTGTATCTGTCAAACTCTTCGGGAATAGTATCGAATATTTTTCTGAACTCCATACGTTCAACCTCTACTGCTTGATATTTTTTCGTTTATAATTAAGAGCGCCTTTTGCTGTTGGTCTTTAAATTCTTTATCGGTAAGACCGCTTGATAGAGATCTCTCGCCGCAATACTCTTTAAATCCAAATTTGCGGTATATATTTACGGCGGCAAAATTGCGCGTACCGGTGAGTAGATATATAAATCCGCTATATCCGAGACTGTTGTACATACTTAAAAGGCGGGTAATAAGAGCTTTTGCAATTCCCTTTCCCGAGCACTTGTCCTTCACGGCTATCCAGTGTATACGTTGAAATTCTTCACCGAGTAGTCTGCCATTCCAAAGAGAGCCTGTCGCAACGTATTCACCGCTCATATCTTTTACGAACAGCATACGCTCCTCGGCTTTAAGATTCTGACCGTTTTCAAATTCACGCCTAAAGCATTTCACTCCGGACTCAATACTGTCAAATTGACCTACAGAGCATTCTATGTCTGTCCAGCTTACCTCATCTCCCTTTTGATAAAACACAAATTCGTACCCGTCGGGAAGCCTATATTCCGGATAGCTTTCGGTATCCGTCTTTATAAGCGTTAAAGGGTAGTACGGTATACTTTTATCTAACATTCAATTTTCTCTCCCATCCTTACGGCAAATTCAAATTTTATAGCGTCCGTATTATCCTCGGAATACTCTATTTCTTCGGAAATTATACGCGCAAGATCGCAAATAGATTCTATAGCGCAAAATTCTTTGCCGTTTATAAGTGAAACAAGCAATTTAATAAGGAATATACACATCCCGAGCGAAGCGCAAAAATCATCATAACCGGACACCCCGGTACAATGTCTGTATACAAAATAGGCAAATGCCCGTAAAAGCGGCTTTGAGTATTCGTCCGATACGGGTGCGTCCGATGAATATAATAAAAACATATCCCTATGAGAATCGCTGAGATATTCAAGAGAGGAGATCACGTCACGCCACTCATTGTCAGTAAGCACTGTTGGGGTTACGTTAAACTCTTTGCAAACTGCAGAAAGCTTGTCCGATAGAGACAGCGCTTCTTCCGAAAGCACGGAGTATATTCTGTCACGGTATTCAAGACAATCGTAAACAGTGCTCTCCTCCGTAAGATCAATGTCTCCTATTTCTGTTATTTCCCCGTATCCATCCGAGGAAAGAACTATCCTGCAAGCCTCTTCGCATGAAATTCCTATACCAACCTCTACCCCTTTTGAGGTCCTGTTATAAAATCGCGGATGCTCACGGCATATATCACACAAATAGTCTTCTCCGAGACTTAGAATTATTTTACACAGTCCGTCACAGTTAAGATGAGGACATCTGTCACCCGGCAAAAGTTTAAAATGCGGAGTTCGGTTAACATCTATACTCTCGTTTATAGTTTTGGCATAGCTGTGAGTAAGACTTCTGTACTTTTTCACAGCATCGTCATCAATGTCTATCTCCCAGCCTATACAGCAACTGTTTTTGCATTTGTCGGCTATGCAAACAAAATCTTTATAGTATTTCGGCGCAAATAACTTCATATGTAAACACCTTTTTTAGGATATTATTTCTCGCCGGATGGGCTAAGAATATCTGTTTCGTATCCCGTCGGCATTCCCATAACCGGGTATCCGTCTTCGGTAAAATCGACTCGCTGGATGTTGAAGTATCGCGGAGCATACGTAACCTTCTCATTGTGCTCCTTCATACCGTGATAGGCACACCAAACCTCAGTACCATCAGGAGATTTAAAAAATGAAGCATGTCCGGGACCGTAAAGACCGTTTCCGTAAACAAAGAGCGGCTTTTCGTGCTTTTTCCAATTGGCGGCATCGCAAAGTGAACCGCCCGTATGCTCAAGCACACCGAGACAGTAGTGATCAGACCAACAGCCGTTTGCCGAATAAATGATGAAAAGCCGTCCGTTTCGTTCAAGAAAGAAGGCTCCCTCAACAATAGCGCTTCTTCCCACGTAAGGCTCAACAAGCTCCCAATCAAGCTCGGCACGGGCAATCATAGCAAAATTTTTTCCGTACGTGTAGGGATCTACAAGGTCGCAAATATCCAGAACCTGTCCGTAAACAGGGTCAACGCGTGACGAACAGAGGTATTGCACACCGTCCGGCGCTGTGTAAACAGATGGATCGATTGAGAAAATATCGGGAGAAGGCATACCTCTAAAGACCCATTCTCCGTCAAATGGATCTTCGGACGGTCCTTCCATTATAAAAAGGCGCTTTTGACTGGGCTCAGGCTTGATCCTGCCGCTGGTATATATGTACCAATTTCCGTTAGATCCGCGGTGCATTTCGGGAGCCCAAATATCACCCCAAATACCATCGCGCTCACCGTTGGGAACATAAATAATGCGTGAATCGCCATCTGTGACAACAGTACTTGCATGGCGGCTTCTGAAAAGCTCAAGCTTAGATCCTCGTGTAAAAAGCGCATAGTAATAGCCCGTTACAGGATCATACGTCATAAAAGGGTCCGGAGATTCAAAAGGAGCTATCGGGTTTCGGAAGGTTTGCATGATCTGTACCTCTTTTCAAAAATATTTATTATTTGCTCTTGCGTTTGCAATTGTTTTTTACAAACACCGTTTATTTAGCGGTGAGACGAGTTTAAAAAGATCCAACCTTTTCACTCATTATACCACAAATCCGTTAAGATGTCAACCGGTTAGCACCAAATCACGCGTGAGACGTGGAAATAATAAAAAATGCTTTTCGCAAGAGATAAAATCGCGGCGAAAAGCTACCTTACTTCTTCACCTCCACGCTCGCGTGGAGACTTCACTATTACCTTTTACTTTCCAAAAAAACTTCTCGGACGGATTTAGTGAAAAGTGAAAAAGTAAAAACCTTCCCGAACTTCGTCCGAGAAGGTTTTTGTGATA
>SVRJ01000074.1 GCA_015064885.1 Oscillospiraceae bacterium | reverse complement strand
AATACCTGCTTTTATCCTACGACTCCGGATTGATTTAGGTAAAAGAAAATAGTTGTTTTTGTAAACATTTAATTTCAGTCGTTGAAAAAAGGACTAATATGTGATATAATATTACGGAATATTGCTTGTGGAGGTAAACGTGTCCGTGAAAAGATATTGCGATGATGTTAATTCCGAGTCTTCTTTCAATGGAAGCGCAGGATTTTTATATAACGCGAAAAAATTATTCCTCAACGCTTGTGTAATATATACCGTTATCGTTATTTTTTTGGCGGTGGTTATTTCAGCAATGAACTCGGGCAAGGATGAGGGTGTCGTGTTTTTTATCGATCTGATTTGTCTGTATCCTCTTTCGGTGCTGATATCGGGTGCAAATATGATTTTTGCAAATAAAAAGCTGAACATCTGGATCCGATTGATCCTTCACGTATCTATAATTTTTGCAGGCTTTGCCGTTTACATGGGCGCAATAAAGCAGTACGAGATAAACTCACTCGTTATGCTCACCCCGGTTTTTGCGGTTGTATATGCGCTTATCATGTGTGTGGTGCTTATACTCAGGAGCATGAAGAAAAAACAGGAGAGAGACAATATTGAGTATTCTGACGTGTATGCTAAGGTCAGAGGCGGTCAGAATAACCGATCAAAATAATTATAATATATTCAAATACATTTTAAAGGCTTGTTTTAAGGAGCACTTCCCTATCGGCCGAAAATAAAAATATCAAGAAGGATAAAAAACAATGGCAGAAAAAATGACTATTTATGATGAGCTTGTGGCGAGAGGTCTTATCGCGCAGGTAACAAATGAAGAAGAGATCAAAAAAATGATCAATGAAGGAAAAGCTACCTTCTATATCGGATTTGACTGTACAGCCGACAGTCTCACTGCGGGACATTTTATGGCTCTTACACTTATGAAGCGTCTCCAGATGGCGGGAAACAAGCCGATCGCTCTTATCGGCGGCGGAACAACTATGATAGGCGACCCTTCCGGACGTACCGACATGAGAAAGATGCTTACAAAGGAAGACATAGATCACAATGCTCTTTGTTTCAAGAAGCAGATGGAAAAATTCATCGACTTCTCCGACGGCAAGGCAATGATGATCAATAATGCGGATTGGCTCCTCAACCTTAATTACGTTGAAATGCTTCGCGAGGTTGGTGCATGCTTCTCTGTAAACAATATGCTCAGAGCCGAATGCTATAAGCAGCGTATGGAAAAGGGACTCAGCTTCCTTGAATTCAACTATATGATAATGCAGTCCTATGACTTTTACTATCTATTCAAGAACTATAACTGCAATATGCAGTTCGGTGGAGACGACCAGTGGTCAAACATGCTCGGCGGAACAGAGCTTATAAGAAGAAAGCTCGGCAAGGACGCTCACGCTATGACAATAACTCTTCTTACCGACTCTCAGGGTAAGAAGATGGGTAAGACCGCAGGAAACGCTGTATGGCTGGATCCCAAGAAGACAAGCCCTTACGATTTCTATCAGTACTGGAGAAACGTTGCCGACGCTGACGTTCTCAAGTGCATCCGTATGCTTACCTTCCTCCCCATAGAGCAGATAAACGAGATGGACTCTTGGGAAGGTGCTCAGCTTAACCGTGCCAAGGAGATTCTTGCATACGAGCTTACAAAGCTTGTACATGGTGAAGAAGAAGCGCAGAAGGCAGAAGCAAGCGCAAAGGCTCTTTTCGGAAGCGGTGCCGAAGCTGAAATACCTTCCGTTGAGATAAGCACTGCAGATTTTGCCGACGGTGTTATCGATATAGTTACACTTGTAACAAAGGCAGGGCTTTGCCCTTCCAAGTCCGAGTCGAGACGTTCTGTAGAGCAGGGCGGAATCACTCTCAACGGCGAAAAGGTGACAGATATCAAAAAGACGTTTACTCTCGCAGAGATCTCCGAGTCTCCCGTAATAAAGAAGGGTAAGAAGACCTTCAAGAAGATCATAGTTAAATAATATCTATTATTTAAATGATAAACGCCCCGAGAAATTCAATCTCGGGGCGTTTTTGTTTAATTATAAGACGTTAGTCAAAGCAAAGAGGAGTTGTCTTTGTCGCCCTTCTTTGAGAGTTCATATATTCCGCAACTTCCTCTCTCCACTTGTTATAATGCTCTGTTGTTTTGTGAAAAGTCACACCGTCTTCGTCCTCGAAAACTTCGTAGAGAACGAACTGCGTAGGATCAGCGGAAGACTGAAGAACGTCGAACCTTACGTTCTTTGCTTCTTTACGGGTATTATTGTGGTTATATTCGGTGATCTTTTTGAAAGCCTCAACGCAATCGGGCTTCACGTCTACGTAAACTAAAGTTGCAATCATTTTGTATCTCCTTAGCGGTATTTATTCGACATCCCAAAAATAGAAGGATGTAAAATCTGAGTATCTGTATCCGAGCTTGTAGGACGCGCTATCTTCAAACGGAACTCCGTCACCGTCGCTTCCGTCATAGCTCAGCGGATCGTATACGATGAATCTTAGCTTGGATGCCTTGGTCTCCTCCGGATTTATACACTCTGTTATGACTATATAGTGCGTATCTCCGTCAGATTTTGTCATTTGTACTACGATTCCCTCGGGGTTTTTCAGAAGCGCATTTTTGATCGTGTTTCTGTTTCCGCTGTATTTGTGTGTATAGGTAAGGCTTTTTCCGTTAAGCATAAAGGCTTTTGTAATGGTTGACCAGCGTGTATATACGGGATCTGCGTAATACGTACCGGTCGGTGCACTAAAACCGGAAAATCCTACGTTCGCGAGCGCAACGGTATACGGATCGGCAGGAAGATCTCCGCTTTGTCCGGATCTGAAGTCATATCCGTTTGTATAGGTAGCCCCCATATTATGAAATACCATAGCAACACTGCTTATAGCACATCCTTGATTCATCCAATCGCGTACGCTCTCGGACGCAAAAGGTCTTTTCTTGAATTTAATACCCGAGAGGGCAGCACCGTTCCAATAAGAATCGTTAATATTCGTTTGACTGTACCAGGTATACGCATCCTTTGTACAAACCTCTACCTTGCATTTAACGGTCAGATCACCGATGCTTGCGCTTACAGTTGTTTCACCCCCGGCAAGGGCACATAACGTTCCGTCATTTGAAACGAGTAGAATGCTTTCATCATCTGCAGTCCAGGTTACAAACGAAGTGAGCACGTATGGTTTTATATTCAATGAGATCTTATGTACCGAGTATAGCTTTACTCTTGTTTCGAAATAAGCCATTGAAAATGTTTCGGGTATTATATATTCCACGGACCAGATCGACGAAGTATCACATGTTTCTGAAAAGAAAACGCTTCCGTCTGCACCGGTTGAAAGGTATAGACGCGCTTCATCAGAGCTTACGGTTATTTTGTACAGGCCGTTCAAATCTTTAAGCAAGCTGATTGCCTCGGCATCATCGTTTTTGACCTTTAACACGGATTTTTCCGTGTCTGTAGAGCAAAAGGAAAGTGAGTATTCGGCTTTTTTGTCTGCGGAGTTCAAAACGGTTTTTCCAACAGAGTTTTTAAAAAGGCGGAAGCACTGTGATGCGTCGTCGGTGTCGATATCCTTCAGAATATATTGAGGGACGGAATTATCTGTCTCGTCGGAGGAAAGGTAATTTCCGTATAGGATGTTTTTGAGTCTGAAAGCATTTCTGTCACTCTGCATATCGCTGCTTTCGGACGAAGTGCTTATCGAAACGTGCACACCGGTTATCAGAAGCGCCGCTGCTATAATTAAGGGTAAAAAATGCTTTTTAACAAATGTATTTCGTGAGATAGTGTTTGTGCGAAAAATAATATATTTCCTCCTTTGAGAGTTGAGAGTTCGTTTAATGAAAAAGTTCAGAAAACTGTCAGCACGGCTTCTTCTGCTGAAATGATGAGATCTGTTTTGCCGTCGCCGGGCGGAATATAGAACGTGTCGCCTGCGTATCCTTCAAACGATCTTCCGTCAAGCGTAAAGCTTCCGTCTGTAAGAAAGGTAAGAGATGAGTTTTTGTTTGATATTGCCTTTGAAAGGTTCTTCTCAGAGGTTATTTTAAAAACCGAAAAATATTCGCATGCACATAAAATTCCGTCTTGATCATCAGGTCTTGAAAAGCAAAGATCGTTTATTTCCTTTGATGAAAAATGCTTTATAGCTGACTTTGCCTTTTCAATGTGAAGCTCTCTCGGTCTTCCGTTCTTGTCGGTACGGTTGTAATCGAATATTCTGTAAGTAGTATCACTACTCTGCTGGATCTCAAGCAAGGTTATTCCTTTTCCTATCGCATGTACAAGTCCTGCGGGGACGTAGAAGAAATCTCCGGGCTTTACGTTTACGTAATTCAGCACATTACAAACGGTGCCGTTTGATATTGACTCATCAATATCGTTTTTTGCTACCGAGCTTTTAAAACCGTAGGCTATTTTGGAATCCTTGTCCGCTGAGAGTATATACCAGCATTCGTTTTTGGGAAGAGCGTTCCCGTCTTTTTCGGAGGGATGCACTTGAATTGAAAGATCGCTTTCAGAGTCTATGAATTTTATAAGCACCGGACAATCGGCAAAAGAGTTGAATTCTTTGAATATTTCGTCAAAGCTCTTTTTGTCATATGAGTATGATTCCATACCCTTTATAGCGGAAAGCTCCCAGCTTTCCGCTATATTGCTAAGGTCGTGTCTTTCTTTTCCGTAGTACTTTTCGAGTTTGCTTCCGCCCCAAACGGTTTCCTTCAGGTACGGAAGCATTTTTACGGGATACTTGTTTTTCTGTGTCATCAATAACCTCTGAGTTTTTTAAGCTCTTTTTCTCTCTTTTGAGATGCCTTTTCTGCTTTTTTGCGCATTTTGAGAGTTTTGATATTCTTTTTTGCTTGCTTTATCGTTTGTTTATCCTGCTGCATGCGAATATCTATGCTCTTTGCAGGAATCTGACTTATCTTTTTGTCGACTTCCCTGCCGAGTTGCTTTGAGATCTCCTTTGTGATCTTTTTTGCTACGCGCTTTTCAGCCTTCTTCTGTGCTTTCTTTTGTACCTTGGGATCGGTGGAGCTTTCGGTTTTCACAACTACCTTTTTAGGCTTTGCGAGTGCGCTTCCGATTATTGCGCCGGCTGCGGTAACGCCTCCGAAGAGCGAAAGATTCTTGCCTACATCCGCACCGGATCTGTGTGTGCTTTCTTTTTCGGCCTTCTTTTGAACTTTCTTTTCGGTTTTGAGCTCTTTCGAGGTGGGATCACCGGAAACAAAAGGATTCTTCTGATCCTCATAAACGCAGTCGGGTCTCGGTGTGTGCTTACTTGTCAGCCTCTTTGTTGCGGCGGTGAAATTGGGTGAGTAGAAATAATGGAAGGGCTTATTCTCCTCTATTTCATTGGTCATTTCCTCTCGGCAGTAGTTATAGGATGCTCTTGAAAGAATATCGTTTCCGACAAGAAGATCTGTAAGAGCACCGATGGAAGATGTGGATACTATGGTTTTATCTGTGGTAATTATATCCTCTCCCTC
>SVRJ01000073.1 GCA_015064885.1 Oscillospiraceae bacterium | reverse complement strand
CGCCGGTGACCACCACGAATCCGCCGGTGACCACCACGAATCCGCCGGTGACCACCACAAATCCGCCGGTGACCACTACGAATCCGCCGGTGACCACTACGAATCCGCCCGAAACCACAACAGATGCCGTCAGCCAGGAAGGAAGTCAGCTCGAAAGTATTCTCAAGCCGGCACAGATCACACTACTTAGACCGGTGGCTTCAGGAGTTCTGACGAAATCCAATTCTTCAGCAACTATTGACTACTCAAATTTCAAAGACGGATACGTTATGGTCAAGTATAACATAGACACTTCCGTCAGACTCAAGGTACAGATACAGGGTCCCACGACTACGTATACGTACAATATAACTCCATTGGAATGGACGGTATTCCCCCTTTCGGACGGAAACGGAAGCTACCGCGTAAAGGTATTCAAAAACGTAGTAGATAACCGTTATTCAACGGCGCTTGCGCTCACGTTCACCGCCGAGCTTACAAATGAATTTGCTCCTTTCCTGCGGCCCAATCAATACGTCAACTACGAAAATGCCGTAAACACCATGCAAAAGGCGGCTGAGCTCGCAACAGGCAAAACCGACACACTTGAAATAGTAAAGGCCGTATATTCTTACGTAACGACAAATATATCCTACGACTATTCGGTAGTCGGCAAGCTTGACAGCGGATATCTTCCCGATCTTGACAGGGTTCTTGAAACCAAAAAGGGTATATGCTTTGACTATGCCGCTCTTATGACAGGTATGCTTCGCTCTCAGAATATTGCATGCAAGCTTGTCATAGGATACGCAAACACAGAATATCACGCATGGATCAACGTTTGGACCCCCGAAAAAGGATGGGTCGACAGCACGATCTTCTTTGACGGAACCAAGTGGCAACTGATGGATCCCACCTACGCCTCCACGACCGGAAGCTCATCCGTAATAAACAGAGTCACGTACACATCAAAATATATTTATTAAAATACCTACCGAACCCCATAAAGATCATCTTTCAGGAGGTTTATTAATGAAAAAGCTTGAATTAAATTATATGGCATATGCCGACTTGTTCGGAAGGCTGGCATTGCTTATACATTCGGGACTTACGACCGGTGATGCGCTCAGTATCCTTGCACAGGACGAACAGGACAAGCAATATGCCGCACTTCTGACCAAAATATCAAAACAGCTTGAGGAAGGAAGTTCTCTGGCTGCCGCTCTTTCCGAGTCAAAATGCTTTCCCTCTCACGCGGTCGGAATGATAGACGCTGCAGAGCGTGTGGGAAGAACCGAAGAAACTCTCACCTCCCTCTCTCACTACTATGAAAACAGAGAGCGTGCAGCACAGAATCTCCGCAACGCACTTACCTACCCCTCTATCCTTCTGCTTGTTATGACGGTCGTAATAGTAATACTCCTGAGCAAGGTTCTGCCTGTATTCGACGAGGTATACGGTTCGTTTGGCGGAAGCCTTTCCGGAATTGCGGGAGGACTTCTTCTCGTCGGAAACGTTTTGAGCAGTGCGCTTCCCTTTATCGGAATAATCATCGGAGCCATAGTCGTTATAGCAGCTGCCGTTTCATTTATCCCGAGTGCATCAAAGGCTGTAAAGAAATTCTTCGTCGGTACGTTCGGTGACAGAGGCGTAATGCGGAAGATGAACAACGCTCAGTTTACGCAGGTTCTTGCCATAACACTCGCAAGCGGTCTTTCTGTTGAAGAAGGTATTGAGCTTGCAGAGAATATGTTCTCCGACTGCCCCGCTGCGGCTCTTCGCTGTAAGCACTGCCGCGAGCTGATAGAAAACGGAACAGAGCTTTCAGATGCACTGCGTCAAACAGAGCTTCTAAGCGGCTCAGCATGCAGCCTGCTTTCTCTCGGAATGCGTACCGGAAATGCTGACGCGGTTATAGAAAAAATATCCTCTGATATGGCGGACGAAGCAGAAGAGGCTCTTGCGGCAAGCGTTGCACGTGTTGAACCTGCTATGGTAATAATAACGTCTGTTATAGTGGGCATCATCCTGCTCTCCGTAATGCTCCCGCTTATAAATATTATGAAAGCGATTGGTTGACCTATGAAAAAGCTGATTGCAAAAAAAGGAGCGTTTCTCATATTTACCGTAATAGCCATACTTGTTCTTGCATTTTTTCTTACCGCGCTTTCAAACGTTGATAAGGAAAAAACCTCCGAGGACAGAATACAACTTGAAAAAGCTATCATAAACGCCGCGGTTTCCTGCTATGCGATCGAAGGCTCTTATCCGCCTTCAATTGAATATCTTGCAGAAAACTACGGATTGCAGATAGATACTGAGCGATTCACCGTTAAATATGAACTTTACGCCTCAAATCTGATGCCCGATATTACGGTGCTTGTTAACGAATATGAAAAGTAGAATTAAAAAAACAGATATAAGCTCTGTGGCGCCGTTCTTTCTGTTCGCTTTCTTTGCGATATGTGTAGTCACCGTCCTTATTATCGGAGTTAAGCTCTACCGCAATCAAAGCGAAAGAGATATAAACGGATATAGCAACAGAACCGTATCTCAGTACATCACTACCAGAATACGTCAGGGAGATAAATACGACTCCTTCTTTGTCGGTGATTTTAAAGCAAAGCTTCCAAAAAGCAAAGGGGACACCTTCTTCTTCACCGAAACTCTCGGAGACGCAGAATATTATACATGTATCTATTGCTACGACGGATATCTGTGTGAGTTATTTGCTCCGGCGTCAGAAGAATTCGATCCGACTGCAGGAGAACGGATAGTTGAGGTGAACGACGTAGTCTTTACCGATAACGGACACACGTTGACTGTAGATATAACGTACAAAGATAACAGCGTGCGATCTCTTATACTGTACCTTCGCTCACAGAGGGGGGAATAACTATGAAAAACAGATCTTTTCTTTCCATCCTCGAGCAGCTGTGCATGATCCTTATATTCGCAATTGCGGCTGCATTATGCCTTCGCGGATTTTCATTTGCCAATGATATATCAAGAGATAGAGACCTTCTCGATCACGCGGTCGTTTCTGCCCAGAATGCCGCTGAAGTGATAAAAAGCACCAAGGGAGATCTTTTGAGCGCCTCAAACACTCTTTGCGGCAGTATTAACGAAGGCTCTCTTACGGTATTCTACGACGAAAACGGGTTCCCCACAAATGACGGATCCACTTCGGCATACAAGCTCACCGTAACGCCCATCAACTCCGCGCATCCTCTCACGGAAAGCGCAAGCATAATTATCACACAGAATACGGACGTCATATTCGATCTTACAGTCATATGGCAGAGAGGAGAAGCAAATGAATAATATCAAGCGTTCATTCCCTCCCATAGTCGGCGGAAGCTCTCTTCTTGTAATATTTGCCGTGCTGTGTCTTACTGTCTTCGCACTTTTGACGATAAGCACCGCAAAGGCGGAACGCAATCTCTCTGACGTATCCGCGAACGCCGTTGTCGCATATTACGGTGCGGACGCAGAAGCAGAGATCATCTTTGCCCAAATACGCTCGGGGGAAATTCCCGACGGAGTCACAGTAAACGATAATATATACTCATATTCGTGCAGTATATCACCCTCACTCAGTCTTTACGTCGAAATACGAAAAAGCGGTGAAGATTTTGAGGTGCTATGCTGGCAGCCTGTATCTTCAAATAGGTAAAATCAGAAAGGAAAAATCAAAATGGCCGATCTGCAAAAGTATCTCGAGCAAGCTGTAAACGATCAAGCGTCAGATCTGTTTATAGTTGCCGGGGGTCCGATAAGCGAAAAACTCGACGGACATATACATCCAATTGACGAAAAAAGACTTCTTCCGCCGGATACCGAAGCCCTGATACGTGAAATATACGCTATGTCGGGAAGATCGATATCACATTATCTTGAGACAGGAGACGATGACTTTTCGTTTGCTGTTCCGGGGCTTGCACGATTCCGTGTAAACACATACAAACAGCGCAATTCCCTCGCAGCGGTAGTGCGCGTAGTTTCGTTTGATATTCCGGATCACAACAGTATACATATCCCCGATCAAGTCATGGGGCTCGCTGATATTACAAGCGGCATGATACTATTCACCGGAACTGCCGGAAGCGGAAAATCAACAACGCAAGCATGCATCATCGACAGAATAAACAGAACTCGTGATTGCCATATAATCACACTTGAAGACCCTATAGAATACCTTCACAAAAACCAAAGAAGTATAGTAAGTCAGCGCGAGATAGCTATTGACACCGCAGACTATCTATCTGCCCTGCGCGCTTGTCTGAGGCAGGCTCCCGACGTTATACTTCTCGGTGAAATGCGCGACCCGGAAACTATAAGAACGGCTATCACGGCAGCAGAAACCGGACACACTGTAATCGCTACTATGCACACAAAAGGGGCGGTAAACGCCATAGACCGTGTGATAGACAGTTTCTCCGGAGCACACCAGGCACAAATAAGATTCCAGCTTGCCACTGTTCTTAAAACTGTAGTTTCTCAGCAGATGGTTCCGGACGTTGACGGAAACGTTATTCCGGCTTTTGAGCTCATGCACGTCAACAGCGCGATCAAAGGAATGATAAGAGACAACAAAAACCATCAAATCGAAAACGCAATAATTGCCGGCAGATCCGAGGGAATGATAACAATGGACAATTCCCTTCTTGAGCTTTACAAGAAAGGACTCATCACAAAGGATACCGCTCTGAGCTATGCAAATCACCCGGATCAGATCTCAAAGCACTTGATTTGAGATCATCACTAAAAATGCAAAAACGCCCTCGTCAAAGCGCAAGGGCGTTTCTTTTTATGCGGCTATTTTTTCTTCTTTCAGCCCGGTTCTTTTTTTAAGAGTATATAGCCGCAAAAGCCATACTTCAATGCCTTACCGCAATTTTATAGCATTACAGGCACAATATGCGGCAGTGAAAACAAACCGCCCCCGAGAAGAAGACTCGGGGGCGGTTTGTTATTATTGTGTTATTTCAAACGTCCTTGCGATCAGTTGGATCTGCGGCGTCTGAAGCCGAACGTTACGTTGATCGCAACGAAGGTGAGTGCAAGAATGAACATGTAAACTCCTGCGTTGTCTCCCGTATCGGGGTTGTCATCGTACGGGGGAGGATTATCGGGAATCTCTACGGTCGTCTCGTTGTTGAACTCGATGACGCCTTCATACTTCGCTTCATCCTTGAGTACCTCATAGCTTACCTTGAGGGCTTCGCCGTCCTTTGTAACGGTTACGGTCACAGTATATACGCTCTCGTCGTATATGATGTCTTCATCATCTCCGATGACTTCTTTAACGAGATACTTGTATATACCCTCTGTGCTGTAAGAGAGCTTCGAGAATGCGAACTTACCGTCTGCACCGCTCTTTACTGTCTCTATTACCTTGCCGTCGGGACCTATGAGCACAAATTCAAAGCCTTCTGCTGCCTCAAAGTCAAGATACTTGATACCGTCAAGCTCAAGATCTGTTCCGGCTACGTGTGTATTGATCACGTTGTATCCGTCGTAAGCTGTTGTGTAGCCTGCTACTGCTTCTTCTGTAATTGTGTATACGATCTCGTTTCCGTTTTCGTATCTGGGAAGATCCTTAAAGCTCCACTTCCAGCCGTCCGCTGCACTTACCGTTATTGTCTTTACTACCTTTCCGTTTGCAAGGAGGTTG
>SVRJ01000072.1 GCA_015064885.1 Oscillospiraceae bacterium | reverse complement strand
CGGTAGTTCTCACCGGAAAAGAGACAGAGGTCAAGATAGCACCCAGAGATACAAGCAGAATATTCAGAGAGGATCAGCAGTACGAGGTTTGCATATTCGGTCTCACCGACGATATGTCAACCTATCACTCTCAGCCCGACTACGACGTTCCGTGCGAGATAAAAAACGGCTGTCTCTGCTTTAAATATACCTTCGACAAGGAACAGGAATACTCGGTAAGATTCAGGCTTGCAGGTGAAAAAGAAACAAGAATATCACTTTATGCGCTTGATGAAGATCTTTATTCGCGCAGACCGCTCAAGGGAGACCTCCATACTCACACGTATTACTCCGACGGCCAGGACGGTATCATGATGACCCCCGCCGACTACAGAGAAGAGGGCTTCGATTTCTTCTCTCTCACAGACCACAACAGAAGATACACCTCCGTACTTGCGGCAGAGCTTTATGAGAACGTAGACCTCGGAATGCTCATAATGCCCGGTGAAGAGGTACACACCCCCGATTCCCTTCTCCATATAGTGCATGCCGGAGGGAAGGAGAGCGTTGCGTTAAAATATATAAAGGACCGCGAAACCTATGAGTCCGAGGTAGCCGAGATAGAAAAGACTCTTACTCATATTCCCGAGACCTACCGCAAGAGAATGGCTATGGCAAAATGGGCAAGCGACAATATACATAATGCCGGCGGTATAGCAATATTCCCGCATCCGTATTGGTGCCCTCTCAAATATAATATCTCGCATGAATTTTCTTCACTTCTCTTCTCTGAGAAGATATTCGACGCATTCGAGCTTATGGGCGGAATAACAAACGCTCAGGATAACGTACAGCTCGCTCTTTGGCAGGAGCAGTGTGCCAAGGGAAATCCGATTCCCGTTGTCGGAAGCAGCGACTCTCACAACCACGATTCGGAAGTAAACGATTTCGCGAGACGCTTTACGATCGTTTTCGCAAAGGATAATACGACCGAGGCTATACTCGATGCTATCAAAAACGGATATTCTGTAGCAGGTGAGCTTGCTACCGGAAGCACATCCGACGTGCGCTTCTATGCGCCTCAGATGAGACTCGTTATGTTTTCTCACTTCCTCTTCCAGAATTATTTCAACGAGACGTGGAGGCTCTGCGTCGGTGAAGGTATCCTTATGCGCAGATACGCAGAGGGTGAGGACGTAGGAGAAATACTTTCCGCTCTCGCTCCCACAGTCGAGAACTTCTACAAGAGGTTCTACGGTCTTACTCCTTACGAGGGACTTTGCGAGCACACACGCGCATTCCTTGACAAGTGTCTTGACCTCCAGCTCAAGGAGGGACCGCTCACTAAGGGAAGCAGCCTCAAATCAGCTAAAATAACCAGAAGGATCTGACAGAAGTATCCTTATAAAAACGCTCCGCATCTGAAACACGATGCGGAGCTCTTTCATTTATTCCCGTTTATCTTTCTGTACTCACGCGGAGAGACCGAATACGTCTTTTTGAACATTCTGCTGAAATACAAAGGGTCGGAAAATCCCACCTCATCAGATATATCCGATATTCGCGCATCAGTACTCAAAAGTAGCTCAGCGGCAGCGCTGAGTCGATAGTGATTTATGTAGGAAAGCGGTGAAAGCGAGAACTGCCTTTTAAATACGGTATAAAAATTCGACTCGGACATATATGCGATCTCCGAAAGTTCTTTTACCGTGATAGGCTTATCATAATTTTCGGAAATATAGTCCATCACGGATGCCATTACCTTATTATCGGTTCTTCTCTTCCTTTTTCCGAGTGACAGTATCAGCTTTATTATCTGATAGTAGGTGCTGTATCTGTCGCATATATCCTCGCATGAAAACAACTCGTCGAAAAGAGCATTCATTTTAACTTTCCCCTCTTTTCCGAGCACGACGGGAAGATCGAGGATCTGATCCGGTCTGTGCCTTCCGTTTATTACAACGTCAAGAAATATCCAGCGTATCTTCATCACTCCGCTCTCTTTATTCGATCTGTGAATTATTGTTTGAAGAACGTTAGACGGTGCGATGAAAAATCCACCCTCCCCGGTGTTTCTCATGCTTCCAGTCTTTTTTCCGAGGCGTATATCATAGCTCCCCGTCTCAGCCTGGGCTACGGATAACCACGGAAGCACCTTTTCATGGCATAGTCCGTCCATCCTCGTACTTTCCCGCTCACCCATGCGCTCATATCTTATCTCTATTCCCGATATCTTCAGATCATCCATATTTTCACCGCCTTTTACGCCTAATACAGTAGTATTATACATGTTTTTTGTAGTTTTATCAATTCTTTTGTGTTAACAAAGGGTGTATAATATATTTAACGGAGGTGAGCTTGATTTGACAAACAATATATTACGCCCTTTCAGGCTTAAGGACACAACGCGGATGTTTGCGCGTGAATCGCTTGCTTATAAATACGGAACAGACACAAAAAGGACGGACGCCGTAATCCTTGACGACATCGATGGCTTCGAAAAGCTTACGCCTATACAAAAATACGATACTGCGATAAGAAGGATAGCCGAATCGTCACCTATCAGGATATGCGACGGTGAGTTGATCTGCGGTGCCGCGACCCTCGGGCTTGCCATAAAGCATTCGGTTCCCGCTACGTTTCGGGGAAAGCCCGTTTTTTCGAGTGTGAGTCATCTCACGGTCGATTTTGAAACAGTGCTTCGCCGAGGTATAAACGGAATACGCAAGGATGCAAACGACGCTCTTATAAAATACAAGGGTACAGAAAAAGAGGAATTCATTCTCAGCTGCCTTTCATGCATAGAAAGCTTTGAAATATGGCACAGGCGTTATCTTGACAGCCTTGAAGGAATGCCGGGATATGAATCTAACCTTGAAAATCTCAAAAGAGTTCCGTTCGGTGTTCCCTCCTCATTCTATGAGGCGGTGCAGAGTCTTTGGTTTACGTTTGCATTTATACGCCTCTGCGGAAACTGGCCCGGCATAGGAAGGATCGACTATCTGCTCGGCGATCTTCTCAGATCCGATCTCTCCTCGGGCAAAATAACGCTTGACGGAGCGCGGGAGATACTTGCTCACTTTTTCATAAAGGGCTGCGAGTGGATATGCGGAGGAAACTACGGAAGCGGAGACGCCCAGCACTATCAGAATATACTTCTTGCAGGTGTCGATGAAAACGGAAACGAGGTAACAAACGAGGTCACCTATCTCGTGCTCGACATCATCGAAGAGCTTGGAATAAGCGATTTCCCAACAACGGTAAGGATAAATTCAAATACAGATGAAAAGCTTTTGCGCCGTGTTGCCGAGGTGATGCGCTTAGGCGGAGGGATACTCGCGGTATACAACGAGGATCTCATAATAAACGCACTTACGAAAAACGGATATCCGATATCCGAAGCACGCAAATTTGCAAACGACGGATGCTGGGAGGTACAGATACCCGGAAAGACCTTCTTCATATACACCCCGTTTGACTCACTCAGCATACTTCAGCAGAAAACGCTGAAGGCGTATGAGGAGCCGCTCGGATACGAGGATTTTGAGTCACTGTACTCACAGTACGTATCAGATATGAAGACATACGGAGTAGAAAAGATATACAAAGAACGCATGTTACCTCTTTTCGACTCCTCCGATCCTACAATGCACACCTGGAGGAAACGCACTCCGTGCACGGTCGTCTCGCTGTTCGAGCAGGGCTGCATCGAAAAGGGACTTTCATATTTTGAGGGAGGCCCCGTATACAATCTTTATTCACCGCATATTGGAGGGCTTCCCGACACGGCAAACAGCCTTTACGCAATAAAAAAGCTTGTATTTGACGAAAAGAAGATATCGCTGAATGAATTCGTCAGAGTTCTGAGAAACAATTGGGAAGGAGATGAAACCTTCAGGCAGTACGTTCTTAACGCTTATCTGTATTACGGAAATGACAACGATGAGGCAGACGAGATAGCCGCTCGTATAATTTCCGACTATTCGGATATATGCAGTAGCATGTCGAACGCGTGCGGATACGTTTTGCCGGCGGGCGCAAGCACCTTCGGACGTCAGCTTGAGTGGTCGCCGCAAAGACTCGCTTCCCCTCATGGCAGAAGAAAAAACGAGGTCCTCGCAGGAAACTCCTCTCCCACTCCCGGAAGCGACCGCGAGGGAGCTACCGCAATGATAAGATCATACTGCAGACCCGATCTCTCAAAGATGGTATCCGGCTCTGCTCTCGACCTTAAGATACATCCGTCTGCCGTAAAGGGTGAGAGCGGACTTACCGCACTGGTCTCGCTTATGAGAGGATTTGTCGCTCTGGGCGGATTCTTTATGCAACCGGACGTTATTGACGCCGCTGTTCTGAGAGATGCACAAAGTGATCCCGAAAAATATCATTCTCTGTCTGTGCGTGTTTCCGGCTGGAATGCAAGATTCATAACCCTGAATAAGGAGTGGCAGGATATGATAATAGCTCAGGCGGAGGAATGATATGGACGGTACTATTCTTCCCGTAACCGAAATACAACGCTTCTGCATGCACGACGGCCCGGGAGTACGCACTGTAGTATTCCTGAAGGGATGCCCACTCAGATGTAAGTGGTGTCACAACCCCGAAACGCAAGCGCATACTCAGCAGATATTACTTAACGAAAAAAGGTGTATCCTATGCCGCGCTTGTGAAAGCATCTGTCATACGAAAGCGCACAAGGTAGACCTCTCGCATCTTTTCTTTCGTTCCGAGTGCGATATGTGTGAAGAATGCATACGGGTATGCCCTACCAAGGCTCTTTATCCCGCAATGACGTATATGAGCACAGATGAAATACTTAAGACGGTTGAGAGAGACCGCGCCTTTTACGGTGAAAACGGAGGGCTCACTTTATCGGGAGGAGAACCACTCTTACACGCAAACGGAGTATATGATCTTTTATCCGAATGTAAGAAGAAAGGAATCGGCACGGTGATCGAGACCTGCGGATATTTCCGTACGGGGATCCTCGAAGACATCGTAAACGTAACAGACCTTTTCCTTTGGGATATAAAGGACACCGACCGTATACGCCATAAGGAATATACGGGAGAAGACAACGAAATTATTATCAAAAATCTTTTTGCCGCGGACAGGCTCGGAGCAAAAACAAGGCTCAGATGTATTCTTGCAGAAGGTGTAAACACTGACGCGCGGCACTACAGAGCAATAGCCGATATAGCCTCATCTCTTAACTTTTGCGAAGGAGTAGAGATAATTCCCTACCACGCCTACGGCGGTTCAAAAATGCTTCTTCTCGGAAAGCCGGACAACGGAAGAAGCGAGTGGATACCGTCAGAAAAGACTATCGCGCACGCAAAAAGCATTATAAAGGAAAACGGAATAAACGTATTATAAAAAACGGACGCAGCCCCGTGTGGGCTGCGTCCGTTACTGTTTATTTTATTATCTCACAAAAAACTATAAGTGCCGCAAGCATCGCAAAATTTATAAGCGAGAAAAGAGCTATATAAGCAAGTGATTTCCCGGGGCTTCTCTTTCCGTATTCTCTGAAGGTTATAAGGCTTGCAAGTGAGGAGATAAGAGTACCTACTCCTCCGATATTTACTCCCATAAGAAGCTCTCTGTAATTATCGGCAAACTGACTAAGGAGGATCGCTGTGGGAACGTTGCTGATGAACTGGCATGAAAGCGCGC
>SVRJ01000025.1 GCA_015064885.1 Oscillospiraceae bacterium | reverse complement strand
GGAAAGACTTGTCTTCTTTCCGTTAAGATGGCCTGCAAGCATCGGACCTCCGCTTACAAATACAGTAGGGATATTAAGTCTTGCCGCAGCCATGAGGAGACCGGGAACGTTCTTGTCACAGTTTGGAATCATAACAAGTCCGTCAAATCCGTGTGCAAGAGTCATAGCTTCTGTAGAGTCGGCAATAAGATCTCTTGTTATAAGAGAATACTTCATTCCGGTATGCCCCATAGCGATACCGTCACAAACGGTTATAGCCGGAAACATTATTGGCGTTCCGCCCGCCATGGCTACTCCGAGCTTTACTGCCTGAGTTATCTTATCCAGATTTATATGTCCGGGAACTATTTCGTTATAAGAGCTTACAATTCCTATAAGAGGTCTTCTCTGCTCTTCCTCGGTAAGACCGAGCGCGTGATAAAGAGAGCGGTGAGGAGCATTGTTGAAGCCTTCTACTATCGTATCTTTGATCATTTTCGATCACCATATTCCTTTCAGGGGAATGCAGAAGCTCCGCATTCCCCAAGTGTAAATATCAGTTATTGATGAGCTTATCCTCGTCACTCCAGCTGTAAAGCTTGCGAATATCCTTTCCTACTATCTCGGAAGGATGCTCTGCAGCTATCTTTCTCATTGCGTTGAAGTGCACCTGAGCGCCTGCATCAGACATATCAAGAAGGAATTCCTTAGCAAACGTACCGTCCTGAATATCTGAAAGTATCTTCTTCATAGCCTTCTTCGTATCATCGGTGATGATCTTGGGACCTGTAACGTAGTCGCCATACTCAGCAGTGTTGGAGATCGAATATCTCATTCCCTCAAATCCGCTCTGGTAGATGAGGTCTACGATGAGCTTCATCTCGTGGATACATTCAAAATAAGCGTTCCTCGGGTCATAGCCTGCTTCAACAAGAGTCTCATAACCCGCCTGCATAAGAGCGCAAACGCCTCCGCAAAGGACTGCCTGTTCACCGAAAAGGTCTGTCTCTGTCTCTGTTCTGAATGTAGTCTCAAGAACGCCTGCGCGCGCTCCGCCTATACCGAGAGCATAAGCGAGACCTATTTCGAGTGCATCTCCCGTAGCATCCTGCTCTACAGCGATAAGGCAGGGAACGCCCTTGCCCGCCTGATACTCACTGCGTACAGTGTGACCGGGGCCCTTGGGAGCGATCATAATAACGTTGACGTTCTTCGGCGGCTTGATACATCCGAAATGAATGTTGAAGCCGTGAGCAAATGCGAGAGTCTTACCCTCTGTAAGGTTAGGCTCGATGCTCTCCTTATAAAGCTTTGCCTGCTTTTCGTCATTGATAAGTATCATAATAATGTCAGCAGCCTTTGCAGCGTCTGCGGCTGTCATTACCTTAAGTCCCGCAGCCTCTGCCTTTGCCCAGCTCTTACTTCCGTTATAAAGGCCTACGATAACGTTAACTCCCGATTCCTTGAGATTAAGTGCGTGAGCATGTCCCTGAGAACCGTAGCCGATAATAGCCACTGTCTTGCCGTTAAGCTTTGCGAGATTACAATCCTGCTGATAATAAATGTTTGCCATGATATTTTTACTCCTTAAAAATAAATTTTATATATTATTCCGATCTGTTCGATACGTCGGATAGTCTAAAGGTATATTCGTTCGTATATGCCTTGTTTTTTGACCTATGCGATCATCTTACTCGTTCTCCATTATACTTCCGCTTCCTCTTTCGAGTGCGACCACTCCCGTACGGCACATTTCGATAATGCCGAACGGCTCCATAACGCGGATAAATGCGTCTATCTTCGACGGATCTCCCGTAACCTGTATACACATAGCCTCATTGGTATAATCGATTATGTTAGCCCTGTATACCTGACTTGCAGCCATTATATCCGAGCGGAACTCTGAACTGTTCTTTATCTTGATGAGCATAAGCTCACGGACTATGGATTCATCCTTTTCAAGGACTTCTACCTTTTTTACGTTGAACTGCTTGCGAAGCTGATTTATAAGCTGCTCCTTTGCATAACCGTCTCCGCTGAGGGATATCGTTATACGCGAATATTCCGGGCGTTCGGTCTCGCCGACGGTAAGAGCATCTATATTGAATCCGCGTCTTGTAAACATGCTCGTAACTCTTGTAAGTACGCCGAACTTGTTATCTACGTATACCGCAATTACAAATTTACTCATTTCTTCGCCTCCTCACGCCTTACTTACGATGATATCGTCTATAGAGCCGCCCGGTGGGAGCATGGGAAGAACGAACTCATCCTTGTCGATAATGGCGTCTATAACTACCGGTCCGTCAGTATTCATTGCCTTTGTAAAATACTCCTCGAACTCTTCGGGCGTTGTCGCTCTGTATCCTATAGCCCCGAAGGCTTCTGCAAGCTTTACAAAATCGGTCTTTCTTCCGAGCACCGTGCTTGAATATCTCTTTCCGTAAAAGAGGGTCTGCCACTGTCTCACCATACCGAGAACTCCGTTATTCACTATGACCACCGTAACGGGAACGTTATAGGATACCGCTGTAGCAAGCTCATTGAGGTTCATTCCGAAGCTTCCGTCACCGGTTATAAGAACCGTTCTGTCTCCCTCGGATATTGACGCGCCTATCGCTGCACCGAGGCCGAAGCCCATCGTTCCGAGACCTCCGCTCGATACGAAGCGTCTCGTCCTTTCAAAATCGGTAAATTGAGCCGTCCACATCTGGTGCTGACCTACGTCGGTAGCGATTATCGTATTCTTGTCCTTCACCTTATTAACGATCTCAAGGAGCTTTCTCGGTGTAAGGGCATCGCCCTCCGCCTTAACAGCCTCCCCGTTCATTCTGTTCTCTTGTGCAACGAGTGCACCGACCACCTCATTCCATTCGGGGTGCTTTGCTTCGTTGCACTTTTCAAGTATTCTTCCGAAGGAATCAACTATATCTCCGATAACTCCTACGTTTACCTTTACGTTCTTGTTTATTTCCGAAAAATCGGGGTCGAGCTGGATTATCTTTGCGCCCTGAGCATACTTTTCAACGTTTCCGGTAGCTCTGTCACTGAATCTTATTCCGACACCTATAATAAGGTCCGCCTCCTTGTTTGCCATAGATGAGGCGTACCTTCCGTGCATGCCCTGCATTCCGAGAAATCTGTCATAGGAATTGCACATAGCCGAAAGTCCCATAAAGGTACATCCTATATATGCGTCTATCTTTTCAGCCATACGCATTATTTCATTTGTCATTCCCTCGCCTGCGGCGCCTCCGCCGATATATATGTAGGGTCGCTTCGCCTCATTGATAAGCTTTACTGCCTCGTCAATGTCACTTTCAGGAGCAATCCTTTGCGGGAAATACGGAGCAGGAGAATCCTTTTTTACAAACTCGCAAACTGCCGTTTGCACATCCTTCGGAATATCTATAAGTACAGGTCCCGGTCTTCCCGACTTTGCGATACTGAAGGCTTCTCTTATAGTATCGGCAAGCTCGTTTATATCGTTAACAAAATAATTGTGCTTTGTTATCGGGAGTGTGATTCCCGTAATATCTATCTCCTGGAAGCTGTCCTTTCCTATAAGAGAGCACGGAACGTTACCCGTAATTGCAATCAACGGTACAGAATCGAGCATTGCCGTAGCTATACCCGTAACAAGATTGGTGGCGCCCGGTCCCGAGGTGGAAATAACGACGCCCACCTTTCCCGTAGCTCTTGAATAGCCATCCGCCGCGTGTGCGGCTCCCTGCTCATGTGCGGCAAGAATATGATTTATTCTGTCGCTTGCCTTATAGAGTTCATCATATATAAACAGCACCTGACCGCCCGGGTAACCGAAAACGTCTGTTACACCCTGTTCGATCAAGGTCTCGATTATGATCTGCGCACCTGTGATCTTCATATACGCTTTTCCTTTCAAATTAAAAATAAAACTTAATTAACTTTCATCATTCTGTTGACCGCGCTGACAAGCGCCTTAACAGAGGAAACGATAATGTCGCTGTCAATACCGGCTCCCCAAAACAGATTTCCGTTCTCATCGGCTACGCTGACGTAGGAAGCAGCCATCGAGTCTGTTTTCCCTTCAAGAGCATGCTCTGTGTAGGTATCGAGCGTATAGCTTATGCCAACGGCCTTTCGCAGTGCGTTGCTCGCTGCGTCAAGTCGTCCGTTTCCTTCTGCCACTACGTGTGTAACGGCACCGCCAAACGAAACGTAAACGTCAGCCGCTATTCTTCCGTCTGCCTTTCTGTAGTGAGCGTCAACGATATTTACGGGAGCTTCTATATTTACGTAATTTTCATAGAAAATATCGTATACCTCCCTCGGCTGAAGCTCCTTGTGGGCGTGATCGGAAATACTCTTGACGTGATATCCGAATGCCTCTCTCATCTTCGGCGGCATTACGTGGTTAAACTGTGTTTCCATAATATAACCTATTCCGCCCTTGCCCGACTGTGAGTTTATTCTTATAACGTCTGTCTCGTACACTCGTCCGACGTCTGACGGGTCTATGGGGAGGTAAGGAACCGTCCAGTATTCGGGTCGTTTTTCAGCTCTCCACTTCATTCCCTTTGCTATAGCATCCTGATGCGAGCCGCTGAATGCTGCAAAAACAAGTCTTCCGCTGTAAGGCTGTCTTTCGTAAACGTGCATGCCCGTCACTCGCTCGTAAAGTGCGGTTATCTCGGGAAGGTTCGAAAAATCAAGCATAGGATCGACTCCCTGCGAGAACATATTGAGTGCGAGAGTGATTATATCCACGTTTCCCGTTCTCTCTCCGTTTCCGAAGAGCGTTCCCTCTATTCGGTCGCCTCCTGCAAGAAGCCCCATTTCACTGTCGGCAACGGCACATCCTCTGTCGTTATGAGGATGAAGAGAAACAATTATATTTTCTCTCCTGTTAAGGTTACTGCACATATATTCAACTTGATTTGCGTAAACGTGAGGCATAGAGTGAGAGACGGTAACGGGAAGGTTGATTATCACCTTATCCTCCTCTGTAGGCTTCCATATGTCTATTACTCTGTTGCATATTTCAGCGGCAAACTCGGGTTCTGTTCCTGTGAAGCTTTCGGGAGAGTATTCAAATCTGAAATTACCTTCTGTTCTTGCTCTGTATTCAAGGCAAAGCCTTGCTCCGAATTCGGCTATCTCTATTATCTCCTCCTTGCTTCTTCGAAAGACCTGCTCTCTCTGAGAGACCGAGGTGGAATTATAGAGATGCACTATAGCGTTCTTCGCTCCCTTAAGCGCTTCGAACGTCTTTGCTATAATATGCTCTCTCGACTGCGTAAGCACCTGTATCGTAACGTCGTCGGGAATCATATCGTTATCTATAAGCGTTCTGCAGAATTCGTACTCTGTCTCGGAGGCTGCGGGAAATCCTATTTCTATTTCCTTAAAGCCGACTTTACAAAGAAGCGTAAAGAAATCAAGCTTCTCTTCAAGACTCATAGGAGTTATAAGTGCCTGGTTGCCGTCACGAAGGTCAACACTGCACCAAATGGGTGCTTTTTCTATGTACGTTTTCTCGGTCCATGCCATTTTTGCATCCGGCACCTCGAAAAACTGTCTTGTATACTTGGTGAAATTATTCATCGGTTCTGTTCCTTTCTTTAATGTGCGGGATCGGGATAGCGGGTAAAAAAGCAAAAGCCCCTTTTTCCCAAAGCAGTTAACTGTTTTGTTCAAAAGAGACGAAGTTCTGAAAAATATCTCCGCGGTACCACTCTTTTTGGTAATAAAAACCCACTCTGCCCGTGCCATTCCAACACAGTTTCTCTGTAACGGGAGTACCCGTCCAAGCCTACTCACAAAAGCTTTCGGTCGGAGGTTCAGGGAGGAGTTATAATCAGCATCACACACCGTCTCGCACCAACCGACGGCTCTCTGAAGAGGCTCTGCGATCTTTTTTCCCATCATAACCTTTTTATATTATATATATTTTATAACATTTAACGCAGTTTGTCAAGTCGTTTTTTAGTCAGATCAAAACTTTCTCTTTATATAACAAATACATCCGTCCTGCCGATATATTTTTTGTGCATTTTAATATATCGGCAGAAGGACGTGTAAAGACCGTTTAAACTTCCTTTATCCAGCCGAAGGTGTCCTCTATCTTGCCCCACTGAATACCGGTAAGAGTGTCGTAAAGCATCTGAGTTACCTCACCTATACGTCCGCCGTTTATAACGTATTCCTCGTCAAGGTAGGAAAGCTTGCCTATAGGAGATACGACAGCCGCGGTTCCGCAGCCCCATGCCTCCTCGAGCTTGCCGCTTTTCATTGCGTTGACAAGCTCATCTACAGAGAGTAATCTCTCGGATACGTTATAGCCCTTAGACTTGAGTACCTCTATACAGGATTTTCTTGTAATGCCCGGAAGAATAGATCCTGTAAGCGCAGGAGTCACTATCTCTCCGTCTATCTTGAACATAACGTTCATCGCACCTACCTCTTCGATGTACTTTCTCTCTACACCGTCAAGCCAGAGGACCTGGGAATATCCCTTCTCCTCGGCTCTCTTTCCCGCACGGGTGGATGCCGCATAGTTTCCTCCGCACTTTGTAAATCCTGTGCCGCCTCTTACAGCCCTTACGTCTTCTGATTCTATCATTATATTTACGGGGTTAATACCTTCCTTGTAGTAGCTTCCGCTCGGAGAAGCGATTATATAGAAGATCGCATTTGATACCGCGTGAACACCGAGGTGCTCATCATTACCTATCATAAACGGGCGGAGATAGAGCGACGTTCCCTCAGAGTGAGGCACCCAGTCTCTCTCCGTATCAACAAATTTCAAAAGTGCCTCGAGCGCGTCAGCCTCATCGAGAAGCGGGAGGCACATACGCTCTGCGGAAGAATTCATTCTCTTTATGTTCTCCTCGGGTCTGAAAAGTCTTACGCTGCCGTCCGCGGTTCTGTACGCCTTAAGTCCCTCGAAAATTTCCGCACCGTAATGAAGAACGGTAGAAGCAGGATGTAGCGATATATTTTCAAACGGCACTATTCTCGCATTGTGCCAGCCTATATCATTATTATATTCCATTATAAACATGTGGTCGGTAAAATATTTGCCGAATCCGAGCTCGCTGTCGGGTATTCTTGCCTTAGGCGATGAAGTTTTTACAAATTTAATATCCATCGTAACATCCCCCTGGGTTCTGTGATTTCGTTTTTCCCTCATCTGATGAAAAAAGTATTTATATTATATCACAAAATCTTATTTAAATCAATACCTTTTTGCAATTTTTTTCATCGGTAAATGAATTTTTATGCAAAGAATAAGCTTTTATACGGCATTTTTCATCTTAATTATACATGTTTTTATACATATCCTTTTAAGCGACGCAGCACTAATAAAAATTTCGCAAAAATTAACATTTTTTTGTTTTTCTCTCGCAAACTATATGTTATAATTAATCTGTATATCACCACCAATAAATTCCGTATGAAAGTGAGACCAAAGAAGATGAAAAAACTGATATCTGTTATTCTTATTATCTTAGCTCTTTTCAGCCTTTCGGCATGTAAAAACGAAAAGAACGAAACCTCTGACGGAAGCGGGGATAACAATAACGTTTTGACCGACGAAAACGCAAGCGCTCAGAAAAAAGAGATAATACGTACCACGTTTTGCTATAATCTGAGCCGCCGCCCTGCTGCCGTTGTTCTTCCCAAGGGTTACTATGAATTAAGCGAAGGAAAAATGGACACCGAATTTCTAAAGGCGTACGTTGGCAAAAACGGTTATTTTGATAACGTTGTATTGGGTGAGAATGCGAGCTCTTATGCGTGTGCTATCTCTTATCTGCTCATAGACGACGTGGGCACTCTTTCGGATGTTCTCAGCACCACCGGTAAATATACGCTCGGCGATATATATCCGGCAAACATTCTCGATAATTACTTTGTAATTGCGATCCACCGCCACTCCTCATCACAGTCCGCCAACGGCTCAAGGTATACGGTAGAATTTGATAAGGAAAGCAACACTCTGAACATAAAGCAAGAGCCTTACCGTGCCGGATACGTTCACAGCAACGCTCAGCTTGTGCCGGCATATGCGCTTGACCTTGTTCCTATCGAAAGGACAGTGCTCAGCGGTGTTGATCTGAAGAACGTAAAAGCGACCTTCACCGTACTCGAACAGATCCTTATAGAAGAAGAAACGGCACCTCCGACAGACGGCTCCTCTCCTTCAAATTGACCCTTAAGCCTTTATAAAAAAAGCACTGCAAGAAAAAGCTTCTTGCAGTGCTTTTTTATACGCTATACACAGAGTACGGAATAGACTATCAAAAATGCAAGCAAAGCAAGCATCCCGAAAATAACGTAGGTAAGGAGGTCTGCGGATAGCTTTATTCCATCGTATATATTGAATTTTTTCATTTTCGACCTCTTTTACTTTCGTACGAGATATTTTCTCATATCTATTGCACATGCTATGAGAATTATAAGACCTTTTATTATATACTGCATATTCGAGTCTATGCTGAGAAAGGTAAGTCCCACAAATATAAGCCGAAGAAGAACGACTCCCATTATGACTCCGCGTATCTTTCCTATTCCTCCGACAAATGATACTCCGCCTATAACGCTTGCCGCTATAGCGTCGAGCTCATAGTTGAGTCCTGTAGCAGCCGAGTTTGAACCTATTCTGGCCGCCTCAATAAATCCCGTTATCGCATACATAACTCCCGCAAGAGTAAACACCGCTATTATGGTTCTGCTGACGTTGACGCCCGAAACGTTTGCAGCCTCGGGATTTGATCCTACGGCAAACATATTCTTTCCGAATGCGGTCTTGTTCCATACGAACCACATGATCACCGTTATAATAAGAGAGTACCATACGTAGTTAGGTATTGGTGTATTTCCGAGCGAAATGAAGCTACCCTTTATAAAATCGGTATAGCCCTTATCAAGTCCGGATATAGACTGACCGTTATTATTGCCGCTCATAAGGTACATAAGAAGTGCGCCGTATACTATAAGCTGAGTAGAAAGAGTAACTATAAACGGGTGCAGATTGAACTTTGATGTACAAAAACCGTTTATAAATCCGACGAGCGCGCCTATCGCGATCGCTATGAGGAAAACTATCGGAAGAGACATGGTACCGAGCTGTGGAAACATTTTATTCGGGTATCCCGTTGCCTGAAGTAATGATGCCGAGACACACGCCACGATACCAACTATTCTTCCGGCGGAAAGGTCTGTTCCCGTAAGGATTATCGCCCCCGCTATTCCGAGCGCTATCGGAAGGTTAGCCGCTGAAAGAGATATAATATTTACTATCGACGAGCCGGAAAGAAAAAGCGGATTCAATATCTGAATGAAAGCCACCGCCGCTATCAGAAAAATGTAAAGAGAGTTGTTTATTATCCATTCCTTGACGTAGCTTTTTCTTTCTTCCTTCGTCATTTCTTTTATTTTATTTATCGTCATATTTATGACCGTTCCTTTCGGGTTTGATTACATACTATCTGTGCTGTATCATACGTTTGCCGCCGCAAGAGTCATTATCTCCTCTTGCGTCGTGCTTTTTGCGTCGACGGCACCGCTTATCCTTCCGCCCGACATCACGTATATCCTGTCGCAAACGCCGAGCAGCTCGGGAAGCTCACCCGATACCATTATTATCGACTTTCCCTTCTCGGCAAGCTCTCCTATAAGGCGGTATATTTCATATTTGGAGCCTACGTCTATTCCTCTTGTGGGCTCGTCAAGCATAAGGACTGTCGGTTCGGTGAGGAGCCATCTTGCGAGTATGACCTTTTGCTGATTTCCTCCCGAGAGAGTGCGTATTTTGGTCTTCTGTGAGGGACATTTTACCCGCATCGACTTCACCGCCCACTCGGTGTCCTCACGTCTTTTTTTATCCGAGAGATACACTCCTCCGTAGAGGTACTTTCTGAGACTTGCCACCGTAGTGTTCTCCTTTATATCAAGTATGCCGAATATACCGTTTGCGCGCCTCTCCTCGGTAAGGAGTGCAAAGCCCTCGCGTATAGCTTCACGCGGATTTCTGTTTCTCACCTTTTTCCCGTACAGAGTTATCTCTCCGCTTTTCCTTGCGGATATACCGAAAATATTTTCTATCAGCTCTGTTCTGCCCGCGCCGGCAAGACCTGCTATTCCAACTATCTCGCCCCGTCTGACGTCGATATCCACGTCTCTGACGTTGGCATACTCAGAGGAAAGCCCTCTTACACTCAGCGCTATCTCTCCGGGGACATTCTTCTTTTCGGGGAATCTTCCCGAAAGCTCGCGTCCGACCATGCATTTTATTATTTTATCTATCGTAAATTCACTTGCGGGAGCGCTTATAACGTGCGTCCCGTCACGCATAACGGTTATATCGTCTGATATGCGGAGTATCTCCTCCATCTTATGCGATATATAGATTATACCGCAGCCCCTCTTTTTAAGCATGTCTATAATGGAAAACAGATGCTCCACCTCGTGTTCCGTCAGAGATGAGGTCGGCTCGTCGAGAACTATCACCTTTGCATTATAGGATACCGCCTTGGCTATCTCCACCATCTGTCTCTGTGCAACAGACATCCTGCTCATAACAGTACGTGGGTCCACGTCTATAGAAAGTGTATCGAATATATCCTTCGTATCCTTATACATCCTGCGCTCGTTGACCACAACGCCTCCCGTCTTCGGATATCTGCCGAGCCATATATTATCCATAACGTTTCTTTTCAGAGCTTGATTCAGCTCTTGATGGACCATTGCCACTCCCGATTCGAGCGCATCCTTCGGATTTTTGAATTCGACCTCTTTTCCCTCAAGAAATATTTTACCCGAATTTTTGCTGTATATACCGAAAAGGCATTTCATAAGCGTTGACTTTCCCGCTCCGTTCTCTCCCATAAGCGAGTGAACGGTTCCGCTCCTTACGTTGAGAGATACGTTATCGAGAGCCTTTACTCCCGGGAATTCCTTGCTTATATTCTTCATTTCAAGCAACACACCGTCACTCATCATTTCCTCCAAATCACCGGCCGAGGTATTTTGCGTATGCTATTCTTATTTTAGCCGCTTCACTGTCAACCGTATATCCGTCCATGCCGGAAAGCAGATCCGAAGGATCCTTCTGCGCGTTTACGGTAAGCTTCAGTATTGCGTCCGCCATTCCTTCTGCGTCCTGCTTTATCGTTCCCGTCATTCTTCCCTTGGATATAAGATCCTTTGCCGCATCGGTGGCATCAACCCCGAAAACAGGAATTCCGACTCCCGTGCCTCCGAGATTGAAGCCTGCCGCATTCAATGCCGAGATCGCTCCCTCCGCCATTCCATCGTTATTGCATATAACAAGCTCTATCATATTTCCGTGATCCACGCTGTATGAGGTAAGCGCGGTAGTCATATACTCATTTGCGCTTGAGGCAGACCACTGGCCGTTTCTGTCCACAAGATATTTATTCGGGTTTCCGCTGTCATAAAACTCGAGCTTGGGCTTACCGTTTTTTTCGAGGAGCTTATCCGCCTCCTCCACACTGTACTTGGTTCTGTATATCGCTTCGTTGTTACCCTCTTCTCCTTTAAAAAGAATATAGGATATTTTTCCGTCCTTATTAAGATCTACTTTGTCATAGTTTGAGAGCAGATATTCGCCTATCATCTCCCCCTGAAGTATTCCCGCCTCCTCGGCGCGTGTTCCTACAAAGGCGCATTTGTCATAGCTTGAAATGACCGCGTTTGAAACCTCTCTGTTAAAGAATATTACCGGGATGCCCGCGTTTTTCGCAAGCGATATTATCTCGTTCGCCGCGTCGTCAGAGCCCGTATTCACGATATTTACCACTATGACCTTAGCCCCCTTGGTTATTGCGGTCTGTATCTGCTCGGTCTGTGTGGTCTGGCTGCCGTTTCCATCGTAATCCTGATAGGTTATACCCGACTCAGCAAGCTTTTTTCCGAGTGCGGATCGCACACTTGATATATAGGTATCACTGTAGGTGTAATAAAAAACGTGGACGCTTGCATTATCAACTCTTCTGTTGCAGGATTTAAGTGAGAATGCAAACAGCATCAGTATCAGTAGAACGACCGCAGTATATCTCGAATGTTTTTTTATTCTTTTTTTCATGTCTTATGACATTCCTTTCGTTTGTTTTTTTATTATTATGATTCGCAATCAACTCAATTATTACAACAGCAGATCAAAATTTGTTTTTATACTTCGCTTTGTGGCAAAATCAAGCTTAGCGAATAGAATATTATAAAAAAGCAAGCGGAGGCTTTTATGCGCAGTAAAAAGATCAAAAACAAAAATATAAAAAAAATAGCCCTCGTCGGGAATCCCAACGTAGGCAAAAGCACTCTTTTCAATTCGCTCACCGGACTTAATCAACACACGGGAAACTGGTCCGGGAAAACGGTCGGGGTGGCGAGCGGAAGCGTCAAAGAGGGTGATACGGTCTACATCTTTTACGATCTTCCGGGTGTCTATTCACTGACTCCGCATTCGGAGGAGGAGGCGTGCACGCGTGATTTCCTTCTTTTTGAAGAGTATGACTCGGTGATCGCCGTATGCGACTGTGCCAGACTCGAAAGAAATCTTTTACTACTGCTTGAGCTTATGCAGATAACTGATAATATCACGGTTTGTCTCAATCTCTGCGAGGAGGGAAAACGCTCGGGGATAACAATAGATAGCGATGCACTTTCGTCTCTTCTGTCGCTTCCCGTTATCGAAACGAACGCAAAGAAAAAAAGCTCGGCAAAAAAGCTTCTTAATGCTTTAAGCGATCCAATATGCATGAAAAACCTTTACGTATTCGGATACGAAGACCCGATCGAAGAGGAGCTGCGCCTTACGGCGGATATTCTGAAAAAGCAAAAAGGTATACGCCGTGCGCACAGATATATCGCCCTGTCTCTCATTTCGGGAGAGTATGGAATTATTGAGGCTCTTGAGCGCTTCTCCGCATTTAAAAATGCGAAAGCTCTCTCAAAAGATGCGGCAAAAAGACTTTCGGATAACGGATACGGCAAAGAAAAAATATGCGATATCTGTTCACAGAGGCTTTCTGAGAAAGCGAAAGAAATATATACTGCAGCGGTAACCGTAAAAGAAAACAAAAAAGCAAATAAAAATGCCCGCATCGACGCTATCCTTACCGGAAGGTGGACGGCATTTCCGATAATGATACTGCTTCTGCTTTTTATTCTATGGCTGACGGTGGCAGGTGCAAATATGGTATCCGGATATCTTTCGGATATTTTGTTTTCTTTTGAAGCTCCGCTTTTTGAGGCACTTACTAAAATAAAACTTCCGATATATATATGCGATGTTGCGGTTTACGGACTGTATCGAATGCTCGCATGGGTCGTATCGGTCATGCTTCCCCCTATGGCTATATTCTTCCCTCTCTTCACGTTTTTCGAGGACGTAGGGCTTTTGCCGAGGATAGCATACAATCTTGATAAACCGTTTATGCGATGTGACGCATGCGGAAAGCAATCGCTCACAATGTGTATGGGACTCGGTTGCAATGCGGCAGGCGTAGTCGGATGCAGAATAATAGATTCACCGAGAGAAAAAATGCTCGCTATTATAACCAATAGCTTTATACCCTGCAACGGAAAGATCCCCGCTCTCACTACAGTAATTTCCCTGTTTTTCGTTTTTGGTGCAAGCAGTCTTACTTCCTTTACGTTCTCCGCACTGATTATCGCTTTTATGATCTCCGCCTCGGTAGCGGCGACTCTTATATTTACAAAGCTGCTCTCGCGCACGCTTCTTTCGGGGCTTCCCTCCTCATTCGTTCTTGAAATGCCTCCATTCCGCGCACCGAAAGCAGGAGAGATCCTTTTACGCTCGTTTATCGACCGCACTCTGTTCGTTCTCGGACGCGCGGTAACGGTAGCGGCACCGTTCGGTATTATTATATATATACTCGCAAATATCCAAACAAAAAGCGGAAGTCTTCTCTCATTCATAGCGTCTTTACTTGACCCTATTGCATCTGTGATGGGACTTGACGGAATAATACTTATTTCATTTATGCTCGGGATCTGTGCAAACGAGACGGTAATACCTATAATGCTCATGGCATACACGCAGTCCGGATATCTCACCGAAGCGTCTGATCTGTCATCCTTGCGTGAATTACTCGTATCAAACGGCTGGAGCACGGCTACCGCGGTTTCGTTTATGATACTGATGCTTTTCCATTCTCCGTGCTCTACTACACTTTTTACAATAAAAAAAGAGAGCGGAAGCATAAAATACACGCTTCTCTCCGCTCTCTTACCGTCTCTTCTCGGAATATTCTTATGTATTACCGCCAATGCATTGTTCAAGCTGTTTACGTAACTACCGAAATTATTATATCTCTATCCCGTACTTTATTTTAAGTCTTTTAAGCGTTCCGCCCACGGGCTTGTTAAGGAGAAGTAGGAACACCGCATTTGATACCGAGTAGAGTGCAGTAAATCCGAAGGCGTACATAACTGTTTTTCCGTATCCCTCGTACGCCGCATCCCCGCTCATCCACAAGACAGTCCATACGTCCATGAAGAGAGAAAAGACGGCTCCCGAGACAAATCCGTAAACGCAAAGGAGCACTCTGCTTTTAGACAGCGGCTTTGAAAGAGCACCGGCTATAAAGCCTATAAGTCCCCATACAAACATCTGGAGCACCGTCCACGGTCCGTGCCCGAAATAGAAATTCGACACTGCAGCCGTAAGCGCACCCGTGAGGAAACCCGCCTCACTTCCCATATACACGGCACAAAGTATGATAATAGCACTGACCGGTTTTATGCCCGGGAAGGGAGAAAAAACGACTCTTCCGAGGATAGCCATTGCAACCATCACCGTTATTATAACGACTACTCTTATATCACTTTTTTCTCTCTCGAAGCGCACGATAAAAGCGCATACCGATATAAGAGCCACCGCTATGCTCACGGGAACGAAGGATGACGCTCCGAAAGCAACAAAGGCTATAACTATTACTGCGGGTATAAGCACGAGAAGCATGCAGTAGGATAATATCTTCTTTATATTCATTCCTTTTCTCCGTTTATATTACACATCCTTGCCAAGGCATCTACCGTAACCACACCGTCGTAGCTTCCACGAGCCATGCGGTTGGCGGAGGTGGTGTAAAAATAGTTTTCCGAAAAGAACACCTCGGGTATATCGGGAGATATTATTTCTCCTCCGAAAAGCATTGCGCATCTGTCCGCATTCTCTGCGGCAAATTCTATATCGTGAGACACGGTCACTGTAGTGATACCGTCATTCTTAAGCTCTCTCAATATCTCGGCAAAGACCGCCTTGGAATTTGCGTCGTATCCCTTTGTTGGTTCATCGAGAAGTATTACCTTCGGTTCTGTCAAAAGTACTTTTGCGAGAGCGCACTTTTGTATTTCTCCTCCGCTCAGGTCAAACGGATGACGCGAGAGAAGATGCTCTGTTTTCATTTTTGCGCATACCGCGTTTATTCTGCGTTCAGCCTCGTCTCCCTTGATTCCGAATGCCGAAAGCAGGGCACAAAGATCTTCCTTTACACTGCTTTTGAGGAATAACGTATACGGATCCTGAGGGAGTGAGGCGAGCACCCCTCTGTAAAGGCTGTTGCTCTTGTATTCCGAAAGTCTCTTACCCTCAACAAAAACCTTTCCTCTATACGGTCTGCGAAGTCCGGATATCACCGAAAGCAGAGTAGTCTTTCCGACGCCGTTTCCACCGAGAATAAAAAATCTTTCTCCTTTATACACAGTAAGATCGGTACATGAGAGTACGTCCTCGGAATTCTTCGAGTATCTGAAGGACACCTCCTCAAGCCTTATACTCTCGGTATCCGAATGAGTATAAGAAGGGATCTCGTTTTGCCTTATACTGTTTTTATACGTTTCGGACACGAATATACGTCCTTCGTTGACGGTAAGCGGTGAATCTCCTTTTTTTTCGAGTGATATAAAAAGTCTTACCGCACCCGGGAGTGCACCGCTCATAACGTATCCCTTTTCGGTCCTTGAAAGTTTTTCCGCAAGCTCACGCGGACGGCAGACAAACGGGATCCTTCCGTCCTCCATGTATATTACTCTGTCTGCCATAGAGACAAGCTCCTCTATTCTGTGCTCGGCTATTATAACAGTAATACCGAGCTCGGAATTGAGCTTTCTTATTGCCGCAATAAAATCGGAAGCGGCGATAGGGTCAAGCTTTGACGTCGGCTCGTCAAGAATGAGCAGTTTCGGGTGCATAAGCATGACCGAGGCAAGCAGTATCATCTGCTTCTGACCGCCCGAAAGCTCGCATATCTTCTTTTGGAGAAGCTTTTCGATCCCAAAAAAGCTTGCAGTCTCTGCTACTCTTCTTTTAGCCTCGTCCCTGTCAAGCCCGAGATTTTCGAGTCCGAAGGCAAGCTCGCGCCATACGGTATCCGTCACGATCGCATCATCCGTATTCTGCGAAACGTATCCGATCTCACATGCGCTTTTCACATCAGACAAGGAGGAGAGATCCTCACCGAAAAAAAGCACCTCGCCGCTCTTTTCTCCGACAGGAGAAAGCTCTCTTTTTATCATTTTGAGAAGGGTAGTCTTTCCGCATCCCGATTCTCCGCACAGAAGATTAAAGCTTCCGTTCTCAAGAGAAAGGCTCACAGAGTCAAGCGCGTTTACCTCTGACGACGGATATTTAAAACTCAAATTTTTGATATTAAGTATTTCCATTTTAAATTCTCCTTGATCTCAAGTGCGACGGGAATAAGCATAAATACGGCATACGCACCGTACGTCAGAATATGAGGAAGATCGAACGATAGATCGGATATCCTCGGGTAAAAATCAAAACTGAGCACACCGAAAAGGTATGAGATAAAAATAAGTGCAAAAATCAGTATGCAAGCGGATGTGAGAAGCGCGTCGGCACGCGTGAATCTGAAAAGAGAATAGCTGCTTCTCTTCCCCGCTCCGTATCCTCTTGATCTCATTGAAGCGGATACCTCGACAGACCTCTCGAGCGATTGAGATATTACCGCGGAAAACACCTCGGCAGCACATTTGAGTCTGTCTGTACGGCTTTCCGAGGAATATACGCCGAGAGCTTTTTGAGCATCGCTCGCTTTTTTATATCTTTCCTTAAAAAGCGGAACGAAGCGAAGTATCATTGATATCATAAGAGCTATCTTCGGAGCGATATTTCCAAGTAGGAAAAGTATCTTGTCTCCCGTCATTATCTCTGTAAAGCATTTGCAGAGATAAAGTATGGCAATCACAAAAACGCCTATAAATACACCGTAAATAACCGCCTCAAGCGTTACAGGATTTCCGTTGAGGAAGAATAGCGGTGTCATTCCGTTATGAGAAAACATCGGGTTTATAACCGATATCATCAAAAACAATGGAAGATAAAACGCGATATCCGAAAGCCACTCTCTTATCCCGAACAGCAAAAGTGAGTAAAGCATTACAAAAATAAGTGCTGTAAGCGAAAATATCGGGTCTTTTGTAAGCATTGAGAGAATACCCGCAAGGGTAAAAAACACAAGTGCCGTAAAGGGATGAGCTGTTTTAAGATTCATGATCCGCCACCTCCAATGCTTTCGCCTTCCGAGGAGGCTATATCCTCCCCAAGCTCGCACGTGTATATCCATTCGATAACGTCACCGTCCGAAAGCTCATAGAGAGAGCACCCCACTCCGGCAGTTTTTCCGTTGACGGTATACGTCCACCCCGAGAGCGGTCCGCAGGAGAATGAATACAGATAATTTATCCCTTCGACGTGAACACTTCCGAATCCGTTCTTGTCTGCCCCCTGATACTCCATCTGTATTCTGTTATGTCTCGTTACGCGGCTGAGGATATCGAAAACCGTATCCCCCTCGCGCAGAACGTATTCGTTCTTTGGAAGTATCATACCGTCCGCGGGGAGCACTCCATCCTTCTTAAGCGAAGGATCGAGCATATCGTAATGAGAAAGCACACTGTCACATCTGATACTGATAAAAACAGTCTCGCTATCCTCTTTTATATCGTCTATATGAGTGAGATAATACTCCTCTACAGACTGTATCTCTGTTCCGTTTGCAACGAATATCACGAGCAAAAGAATGAGACAAATAATCAAAATATCTTTTTTCATTTCAGTTTGATCCCGAGGGGGGAGCTTCCCCTTCTTAAATTGATTTCTTATGAGGAAGGATCTACTCGCAGTATTCCTCTTCCTTCTTCTTTTTTCTTATATATCTTCTGCGTATATTTAACGCAACAAAAAGCGTAAGAATGAGTATAGCACCCAGCGATACATACAGAACCATTCCGCTCCTCTGCTCGGTATCCGCCTTTGCGTATGCCGCGAGCAGAGCCTCATAATCCTCTATTTTTTCCTTATCATAAAGAGACAGAGACTCGTATTTTTTCATGAGCTCGTATATGGCCTCCTTATGAGACTCGTTGACCGCATCGAGAGGATAGGCTATATCTCTTATACCTTTATTGATAGAATCTATTTTTATTTGGATCGAGCAGACGTATTCTATCGCGTTATTTACCGTGCCGAGTATTTCCGCTCTTCCTTCAAGCTCGGGTGCCTCTTCTATTTTTCTCTTCAGTATCAGAAGCTTCTGATAATACTCTGTAGAGTCGGGAAGCTTTTTCGAAATATACTTGATAAAAGAAATATCCTCGTCGGTAAGAACAGTGTCCTCATTGCCCGTGTTATCCTCTATGGGAAGATCGGGAATCTCTTCAGTTTTCTTATCTATCTCTTCAATACTTATTCCCATGCTCTTTGCTTTTTCATAAAGCTTTTCGCAAGAATAAATATAGTCTCTTTCATCCTTTGGAAGCGCACAGTATTTCTCGACAAGCGAATATACCGCATCATATGAGGAGGTGTCGGAAAGTGCGGAAATACCGCTTCTGACAAGAGCTATCCTATCCTTCATTTCCTCGCTGAATTCAGCTCGGAGATCGAACAGCCTTCTGTCACCGTTTATAAAACGCAGAATGGCGTTAAGCGTATAAAGAACCTGTTCTCCCGACATCGAATTCGACTCCGCACCGTCCTTTATATAATTTAAGAATCCTCCGTCGGTGTTTTTATATCGAAGAATAACGTCAAGCAGATCTTCTCCGTTCTTTATAAATCTTTCATCGCTGAATATATCTATACCCACCGAGCAGAGTGCGACCGTAACCTGGCACGCGCTTTTTACATTTTCCACCCCGTAGCTTCGGAATTCGCCTCTGTCGGTCTGCATTATCGAAAGAGTTTTCACAGCCTCGCTTATTACGGCACCGACTGTAGAGCTTCTTTTCTCGCTGCTTGCCGTATTCGTATATTCGTATACCTTATCCGTGTGCATATACGGTGAGAGTGCAATTATCACCATTGAGGTAACGTCGGGGTCTGATACTTTACCCGCAAGTGCAAAGCCACCGTCGGCAAGCTGACGCTTCAGTATCTCCTCTATAATGCCCTCACGGGTGATCGTTGCCCCGTCGGGCACCTCATATCTCACCGAATCAATGGCAATGAGTGCCCAGACGTATCCGGATATTCCCTGCGCACCGAGGTTGGCTGTAAGTCCTCTGTTATATACACCGTCGTTTATAAGGTCTATTGCCTTCCCTTCCGGATCCTTGCCAAAGCACTTTGCGTCGTTGCCGAGTGAAAGTGCCGTAAGTGCTATTCTGTGCCACTCTGTCGAAAGATACGGCGAAAGCTTATCTTTTTCCTTATACTTTTCCTCGGTATAGAGCTTAAGGTGGTCTGTATAGTGATCGGCATCCTCAAGATAACCGAATCGACCGAGAGAAAATGCATACCAATCGGATGCGGTGCTTCCGGCATTTTGCGAAAGCTTTTTGTAAAGAGAATCGTCATTATCCGAAAGGCTTTTGCTTTTCCACTCTATAATATCATTTGCCAGCGATATTATATATTCACTGTCGGGATATATGCCGTCCTCAGCCGAGCATATCACCTTTAACGGGGCGACAAATGAAAAGAGCATAAATATCATAATAATAACGGAAACCGCTCTCACAGTATCACCTCTCTTTCCCGTGCTTTTTTAATGGTTACATAAAATTATATCATAAATACGGAAAAAAGTCAATAAGAGCAGAGCTTTTTATCAGTATCCGAGCAAAAATACAGCCTCTTACTTGACTTTACCGCCTTGTTATGATATAATTATATTTGTTCATATACCCATAGGGAGGTGCTGCCATTGAATAATAACGGTATTAAAAATTCACCAAAAAATCGCATGCGGATCCTTTTTTCTCTGTTTTTATCCTTTCTGAAAATAGGTACATTCACCTTCGGCGGAGGATACGCTATGATCCCCCTGATACAGAGAGATATCTCCGAAAAAAAGAAATGGATAAGCGACGGTGATATTCTCGAAATAGTGGCTATAGCCGAGTCTACACCCGGACCTATCGCGATAAATGCCGCTACCTTTGTAGGATACAAGGTTTGCGGATTCTTAGGTGCCCTGGCCTCTACTCTCGGAGTAGTGCTTCCCTCTTTTACGATCATACTCATCATAGCCTCCGTTCTCCGTGAATTTCAAAATTACAAGGCTGTAAAATACGCATTCTTCGGAATACGCGCAGGTGTGCTTGCACTTATAGTCAAGGCGATCGTATCTATGTTCAAGCAATGCAGGCACGACGCAGTATCCTATATAATAATGGCTGTTGCTTTTATTGCGGTAACCGTTTTCGGTGCAAACATGCTTGCAGTCATAATTGCGTGTGCTCTTATGGGGCTCATAAGCTCGGTCATATCCGAAAGGAGGGTGAAAAAATGATACTTCTGAAGCTTTTTTTCACGTTCTTCAAGATAGGTCTCTTCACGTTCGGCGGAGGATACGCTATGCTTCCCCTCATAGAAGAAGAGGTAGTGCGTAACGGATGGATGGATACGTCAGACCTTGTAAACTTCATAGCGGTAAGCGAAAGCACGCCCGGTCCGTTCGCAGTAAACGTATCTACCTACGTTGGCTGCGAGGTGGCGGGAGTTCTCGGATCACTGTGTGCAACACTCGGTGTCATTATGCCATCATTCATAGTCATACTTGTTGTTGCAAAATGCTTTGAAAAGTTCAAGTCCAGCAAAACCGTAAAAGGATGCATGTCGGGTCTGAAGCCTGCCGTTATCGGACTTATCGCCAATGCGGTGATCTCTATAGGAAGGACCGCCTTCTTTCCCGAGAGCGTATACCCGAATGGAATTTCCATTGCATTTGTCACAGATCTTGCGTTTTACGTTTCACTCGTGACCTTTGTACTGACAGCCGTTCTCGCCCTGAAGAAGGTACACCCTATACTCATAATATGCCTTTCCGCAGTTATTGGGATCGTATGCGGATACGCCCTTAACCTGCAGATGTAATAATAAAAGGTAAAAAGCGGAGACAGAGTCTGTCACCGCTTTTATTTTTTGTTTTCTTCTGTAATGTCCAGCTGAGCCTTATGCTTTCTTCCGACCTTCAAGGAAGCCTCCGCAGAGGCGGCGGGCATTATAGTTCCGCTTCCAAACCTTTTGCGTATGCTGTCTACAACACTGTCTACCTTACGAGATCTCTCCCTCTCCTCATCAAAAAACAAGGTCATCTGTTCACTCGGTTCTCTTGTTATACTGCTGAGAGCAACTCCTATAAGACGTATCGGCATACGCCCATCCCAAAGCTCGTCAAAGAGAGTTTTTGCCGTACGGTATATTTCGGAGGTTATATTTGTCGATTCGTTAAGCTTTCTCTGATGAGATCTGTCCTTAAAATCGTTACCTCTTACAGTAACTCCGATACAAAAGGTCTCTCCGTTATCATTTCTCATACGCGAGGCTACACTGTCAGAAAGCGCAAGGAGTATCTTGTAAGCATCCTCCGCTCTTGTAACGTCCTTTTCAAGCGTAGTGGAATTGCTGTATCCCTTGGCCTCCTCGGATTCTCCGACTACGGGGGAATCGTCAATACCGTTCGCATACGCGTGTATCTGTGCGCCGAGCTTCATACCTACGAGGACCTGGATCGCACCGAGCTCGCATTTTGCAAGCTCACCTATCGTACGTATACCCGAATTTTCGAGCTTTTCCGCAGTAGATGCTCCGACCGAAAAAAGATCTCTTACCGGGAGCGGCCACATCTTTTTTTCTATCTCGTGAGGAAAGAGGGTGTGCACCTTATCCGGCTTTTCAAAATCGCTCGCCATTTTTGCGAGGAGCTTATTCGTTCCGATTCCGATATTCACGGTGAAACCGAGCCTGTCTCTTATTTTGTCCTTTATCTCGTTTGCGGTCTTTACCGGGTCGGGATATATCCTTCCCGTTCCGCTCATATCGAGAAAGCATTCGTCTATAGAGAATTTTTCTATTACGGGAGCATAGCTTTTACAAATTTCGGTGAATGCGCGGGAGCAATTTTCATACAGCTTAAAATCGGGGCGGGCAAGATAAAGAGTTGGACATTTGCGAAGAGCCATGGCAACAGGCTCGCCCGTCTTTACACCGTATTTTTTTGCCGGTATTGATTTTGCGAGAATGACGCCCGAACGTTTTTCTCGGTCTCCTCCGACCGCAGAGGGAATAAGGCGTATGTCTTCCTTCCCTTCTCTTACTCGCTTTGACGCTTCCCAAGACAAAAAAGCACTGTTGACGTCAACGTGAAATACAAGACGGTCCATAATATCCTCCTTTCGCAAAACTGCTCTGAAACACTGTGTACGGCAAAATATCTTATACCGTTTCCGCCGACTCTTTGTTGCGTGATTGCATTTTATATATAAGGATCGAGAGCAGTATGGCAGTAAAGCCCGCCACTATCTTTCCCACTATCATAGGCATAATATACGCAGGATCGAATGCAAGTGTAAACGCCAGATGCCCCGCAAAGGTAAACGCACCCGATACCGCAAAGGCGGAATTTATCACCACTCCCTTTTCGTCCATATCCTTCATCATCTCAAACGTTGTCATACTCGTGGCGAGAGAAGAAACTATTCCGAGTGCAGAGGATGAGTTCACTCCGATCCTTGATCCGAGAGCCTTAAGGGGTGAGGCAAGCAAACGTGATATTATATTCATAAGAGGGAAAGCTCCCGTCATTACTATCGCCGCATTAAGGCATACCGCCGCACCCTCTTCGATCGTAGCAAGTCCGGATATAAGCTCCTTGCCCGAGAGGAATCTGAATATTCCGAGTGCAAGTCCGACCGTGATAAGTGTTTTTATTATAATACCGAACACCGAAAATATCTTCACACACACCGAAGGGCAAAGTATAAGACCGACCGCAATTATTCCCGAAAGCAAAACGAGAGGAAGAAGGTTGATGGCAAACGCCTTAAGTCCTATATTGGTAAGAAGGCCCGCCGCTATACATCCTACGGGTATAGTGACTATTCCGCACAAAAATCCGAGAAAAACGCTTTTATGCATACGCTTTTCAACTATTCCGAGCGCGTAAGGTATAGTAAATGACACAGTACATCCCATCATAGAGGAAACCACAAGCGCGTTGAACATACCGATACTTTCGTCCGACGCTATCTCCTTTGAAAGAGGCGCGCCTCCCATATCATTTGCAAACAAGGATGCGGGAATTATCGACGGATCAACGTGCAAAACTTCAAGGACAAAGTCAAAGACCGGTGAAAGAGAGTCCGCTATAAGCGGAGAGATGATTATCATTCCTATCATAGAAAGAGACATGTTTCCGAGAAGCATAAATCCCTTTTCAAATTCCTTTGAAAGTCCAAGCTTGTTACCTATGATCCTGTCGAACGCACCGATCATTGAAAACACGAGCATTATAACAGAGACAAAATTCATCCCTCACCTCAAAGCTCTACAGCGGAAAATCCGCTGTCTGTAAGTATATATCTTTCTTTATATCCGCAAGAAAGAAGCATCTCGCGCGAAAGCTCAAATCCGCATTCAAGCTTATTTCTGTCATGGCAGTCGGAGGATATCACCGCGCCAAATCCGAGCCGTCTTAACTCCTTTAAAAGAGAGATCGTAGGATACGGTGTTGTTCTGTAGCCGCGGGCTATGGCACCCGTATTCACCTCAAAAAAAGGTATTCTTCCCGAAAGAGCCTCTGCGCACTCTACCGCATATCCGAGATATTCCTTTGACTCCGGATCAAAGAAGCAGACGTTCTCACTGTGCTTTGTTATAAGATCAAAGTGTCCGATAATATCTATCCTTCCGCAATCGGGCAGCATGGCAAGAGTCTCGTAATACCTCTTGGCGTATTTCATTCCGCAACCGCCAAAATGGGTATCTATAACCTCCTTAACCTGCGCCTGCGAACGGTCAAAGCCTACATATTTCCCGTCTATATCGAGATAATGCACTGATCCGATCACATACTCGTAATCAGAAAGCTCTACGTCAGAAAACATATCGAGCTCAAGTCCGAGATAAACCTTTATTCGGTCGGCATATTTTTCTTTAAGACGCTTTACCTCTTTGATATATTCTTTCGTTGATTCAAGAGACATAGAATGCTCGGGAGCATAATGCATATATGAATGTCCCGAAAAGCCTACGGATGAAAATCGCTTTTCAATTGCTGAAAGTATCATTTCCTCGGGGGTATCTTTTCCGTCTCCGTAGCTTGTATGAGTATGCAGATTCTGAATAAAGTCCATATTGCTCATCCTTAAAAAACAGCTTTTTATTTCAGTAATAATTATACCACTTTGACCGTGCTTTGTCAAGTAAAAGCACCTCTTTCCGAAGCAATAAAAAAATCCGGTGTCCGTACGGACACCGGATCTATATAAAGGTTTATCAGCAGAAATGTCTTCTGTAATAGATCACAAGAACAACTATGAGAGCTACGATAAGAAGAACAAGGCAGATGAATATTATTTTTATTCCGCTAACCTTCTTGTTTCCGCTCTGATGTGTCGTATCTCCGCCGGGAACAGTCGTAGTTTCCTCGGGGGTCGTCGGATCCTTCGGCTCGTCGGGAGTCGTCGTTACGTCGGGAGTTGTCACGTCGGGAGTAGTTATGGGAGTTGACTCTGTAGTCGTATCATTTCCGGGGGTGCTTACGTCACCGCTAACGCTTATTGAAAGTGCTGTGGTCTTGTCTCTGAATTTGAGAGTGATGACAGAGTCGCCTGCCTTCAAAGCGCCGTTATTAACTATCTCGTACATATTATCGGAAAGAGTATAGCTCTTACCGCTTGCATACGTTACCTTGACTACCATACCCGTAGGATCAAAATATTCACCGGGATTGTAGGAAACCTTGATAGGAGGTGTCGTGACCGATATCATTGCAATAACAGTGGGATTTACCGTTACCTTAAGACCTGTCTCGGAGGCTCCGACAGATACGAATACGTATACCTCCTGCGCCTCGGACTTATCGAGGATAAACGGAGTATTCGTAACAGAATAGTTGCTTATCTCCTCAATGGTATTGTCGTTGTAAACAGCCTTTACCGTCATTCCCGCAGGATCGAATATATCACCTTCATTATAGGTCATCTTGTTCGGATTCTTCGTAACGATGAGCGAAACTATCGCCTTATCGGATACCGTTATCGGAATAGTGCAGGTGACCTCCTGCTCGTTATTGTAGAGGTAGGTGATAACTATCTCGGTATCAACTCCACTGAAGAGCTGTGAGCCTGCCGCGGGAGAAACGGTAACGTTCTCGAGCGGTATGGTTTCGGTCTGACCGTTGCTGAGAGAAAGAACGAGCTTTATTCCGTCAAGAGAGAGTGTCTGTCCCGAAACGTAGGTAGTATTCGGAAGGGTTATCGCGTCAAGCGCCTTCGCATATATTTTATCCGAAACGATTATATTTACCGAGTAAGAGAAATCCTTGTACTTGACCGTTACGGACGTATCGTATCTCTTGAGAGGCTCTGTCGGGAATGTGCATGCGCCTATCTCAACGTTTTTGAAGGTTCCGTCAGCATACTCCGCAGTGATCTCTATTCCGGTAGGATCGAATATCTCACCCTCCGTATAGGTTACTCTGTTGGGATTCTTAAGAACGCCGATCGCCTTAATAGCGATAACGTTTACTTGAACGTTCGCGCTGACAGATCCGTACTGGATCACGGGAAGCTTTGACGCGTTAACGTAGAGGCTGTCGGAGGGCACGCTGTATTCTGTAAAGTTGTCGAGCTTGCTTCCGTTTTCAAATTCCGCCTGAACTACGATGCCGGTAATATCAAAGAGCTCACCCTCGTAGTAAGAGAGCTTTGTTGGAGGAGTTGTAATATTGAGCTTTACGATAGGAGAAACCTCTACCGTGAAGAAATCCTCGAACATATCGTTATAATTTACCGATATCTCGCATTCGTTATCGGGGGTGGGAATAAGCTTTTCGGCATGAACGGTGTATCCGCTGAGAGGACGCTCCTCTGTATTTCCGTTTATTGTGTATATACCGCTTACCTCGAGGCCTTCGCTTATCAGATACTCGCCCTCGTTATAGGATGTCTTTGTAGGCTTCTTTGAAACTCTGATTCCGGTAAGCTCAACTACCGATACGTTGAGTTTTGCGGTAGCGCCGTAATACTTTATTTCTATAGTTCCGTCTCCCGTGGTCTCAAATCCGCCGTTTTCGACCTCATAGTCGTCAACCACGCGTGTTTCGCCGCCCGCATAGTTTGCCGTAACGGTTATTCTGGATTTCTCAAAATCCTGGAACTGACCGAACACAAGCGGAGTAGATTTCGGAGTTACCGTGATGGAGGATACGGGGGTTACAGATATTCTTACCGATATGTTCTGTCCTCCGTAGGAAAGAACGACAAGCTTCTCGTCTGAAAGTGCTCCGGAGGGGGTTACGGTAAACTTTGAAGGATCGCTTACCGTTTCTGTCTTTCCATTAGTATAGGTTACCTTAAGAGATATACCATTAGCGTCAAACTTCTCGCCCTGAAGATACTTGCTCTTGAAATTGGAGTCAAACGAGGGATCAACCGACGATACCTCAACGTTACTTACCGTAACGGGAATATCGAGAGAAAACACCTCGTTTACCTTTACTGTAACCTTTTTGTCGGATGCCTGAAGAGTCTTGGGAGAGTAGTTACCAAACTCGGAAAGAGCTATTCTCTTCGAAGGAAGACCTATATAAGAAAGAACTACGTAAATATTCGAGGGATCAAAGGTCTCACCGGAGAAATAATCCTTCTTGTATCCTCCGAGATCGAGCGATGCGCTTATTATCTCGGGAGGTGTTGTAGCCTCGGTAGAAGGAGCAGTCGTTGTCGGCGGTGTTGTAGTTGTCGTAGCTCCTGTAGTCACAGATGTGGTCACCGACGGCTTGGTAGTTGTTTCGGTCGGAGACGTTGTCACTGTGGGGGAGGTTGTTCCCGGCTCGACGGTGGTATCCGCAAGAGTCCCCACACATGCAAGGGATACAACTATAATCAAGGAAAGCATTGCCGACAAAAAGCGAATGCAGCCTTTAGTTTTCTTCATAACTGTTACCTCAGTTCTTTTTTACAAAAAAACTGTCCTTTCGTTGAAATATGTATTATTTAGCGGCACGGTGTGCTTCTGTTTTTCTCATAGGTAATTTATTATATCACAAACCGCTCTACAGTTCAAGCAAAAAGTGTAAAGTTTTTTTAGCGTTGAATGAATTTCATTTAAATTATTGGCAACATAAATTGTATGAGTTCACAAAGTGTTAATCAACGGTTAGAAAAGCCATTTCTTTTGCGGTCAAATTCAAGGCATTTTTTTGAAAGTCCTTGATTTTTGCGATGTTATATGATATAATATACTATGTATACGTATTTATCGAAAGGAGATTGCTATGAAAAAAAGCCTTGTCAAAAAACAAAACACGGTACGCCTTACCGTTTGCGCACTGCTGGCATTCTCCTTTATACTTTCTCTCGTCTCACCCCTTGCCGTTGCTGAAGCAAGCAATACCCTACTCGACCTTGCCGTCTATTCCGAGCGCTACCTCTCCGACTTTGCCATTGCCGACGGAGGCAGCCTTTCGTTTGACGAAAGAGGAAACATTCTGTTTGATATACACTCTGCGGCAAACAGTCTGCGATTCAAATGCACGGGCGCTTATTCCTCCGGAGAGCAGAATGCCGTGTGTATCAAAACGAGAAACGAGACGGGAAGCACAAAAATGTCGGTTGAGATAGTTTTCATGGACTACAACAGCAATCTTCATACCGAGGTATACGAAAAAACAGTATCAAATGCATCAAACGATTCATACATCTTCATCCAGAGCCCCGAGAACCTTTTTGTAACGAGTATTACTCTGAAGACTACGGGTGTCGGTGCGGGAAAAATAACCGTTATGGGAATATGGCACTGCTACTATTACTTCGGAGAGGATGGTTCAAACACAAACGTAGGAAGCATAAACAGACTTGAATACGTGAACGGAGGTTCTTCGGTTCACGTGGAGGGATCTATCCACCACGATATAACCATCTCGTCAAAAAACAGTAAAATAGAGCTCTACCGCCTTCTTCCGGGCGAAGAAATGAGTGAGGATTTTTTGTCCTCGCATTCCCCCTGTGCACAAAGTCTTATGTCGAGAAGCTTTTCATTTTCGGTTCCCAACAAAACGGGAGACGACTATGCCTCTGCATATGCTCTGGTGATAATCTCCGAAAGCGGCAAGCTTGAATACGTCATCGAGGACAAGCGTTATCCGAGGGCAAATACCGCTCCTGCAGACACAGAGGTCGGGTTCAAGGGGATATCCACCTCACTTGAATTTCTTGCGTCAAAAACGAGTTCTGATACTCTTCTCATAGATATATACACCGATGAGGTAATAAGCGACAGGCTTAACGGGTATCTGTATTCTTTCTGCGGTGAGAGCTACTGCTTTGACAGTGACACTGTAAACAGTATTGACAGAAGAATAACGTCCGCCTCCTCGGATCAAAAAAACATTTATTTCAGACTCACATCAAAGGAAGCGTTCGAACTTTACGGTACTCCGGGAACGGTATACGATGCCGACGGTGAAAACGCCAAAAAGCTTTATGCTCTCATATCCTTTTTATCCGAAAGATATTCGAGCTGCCTCGGAGGAATCGTTGTGGGAAGCAAATTTGACACGCCTCATACCTATGCGGATCTCGCAAACGTAAAATACGAGGAGTATCTGAGAAAGTACTCAGATTATCTCAGCATCGTATGTGCGGCATTACAAAATGCGGACACAAACGCACGTGTGATCCTTCCGCTCAGCTCGAACAACAGCCGTATTTACGGTGACAGCGTATCCGAGGAAAAGTACCCGATGTCAGCGATGCTCATTTCTCTCCTCGAGCTTTATTCGCATATAAACAACGCAACGCTCACTCTGATGGTATGTGACGACAGCTTTCCCGACCACGAGCATATTCTATCGAATCTGTACGGCGGAACGGCAAGATCGGTATCAAGCGAAGAGGATTTCCGCGCACAAAGCGGTGAGATCATGAATATATCCTCGGAAAACACCTTGGTGTTTGAGGATCTTATACGCTCGATAACAGAGTTCTTTGATTTTATCGACAGTAAATATTTTTTCGCGTGGGAGCCCTACGGAATATATGATCACCGCGAGTACGAAACGGCATATGCCTATAATTACTTCAATCTGTGCGATAACAAGAACGTGTACTCGTTCATTTGCGATTTTTCCGGAGATGAACTGCTCGGAAGCTATGAAAAGTCAGACCTTATGACAGACGTAATAACCGTAATGGGTGGACCGAACGCAAAGGACTTTATCGATAACGTTACGTGGACCGAGTGGGGATTTACCTTTTCGGGAATATCCGGATACGACAGATACGTCGCTGACAATAAGAGTGTGATCTCCCTCTCTCATACGCATGAAGTTCCGACAGATCATGTGGGTATCATTGAGTTTTCCGACCTTTCAAAGCCGTCCACTCTGTCAAGCTGGAAGCCCGGAGCCTACACCGACTATATAAGCATGGCGTCGGTCCTCGACGGTAAAAGATCGCTGAAGTCTCTGATGACTCTTCCCTATTACAGCTCGGAATTTGCCGAGATCGTGTTCTTTTTTGATAAGAAAGCAGACCTCTCCTCGATAGACACCATAGTCTTTTCCCTCATGATAGACAGCGAGGACGAGAGATCAAACGGTGAATATACCGTAAGGACCGTAGTGGGTGGAGGCGGTATAAGCACTGTTGCCGAAAGCAACGTGATTCCCGTGAGGGGAGAAAGCTTTATACTCTCCCTCGACGTATCGGCCCTAAGCGAAATAAAAGACGTAAGCTATATAAAAATAGGCGTACAAAACAATTCCGGAAAGGACGACAGAATAATAACGAACGTTCTTTCCATCTCCGCGTACAGCAAAACACATACGAACGAGCAGCTGAAGGAAATATTCAAAGCGGACGAAAGCGAAAACACACAAAGCACCGAGCAGTCACAAGACGAGCGTTGGAAGAGCATCGCGATCATTATCCTTTTCGTCGTTGCGGTATTCGCGATATTTGCTATCAATATTTACAGAAGAAACGCTCTTGAAGAAGGCACGGACGTATAAAAACCGAAAGGATGCCTTTACGGCATCCTCGGTAAAATAAATTATCAGAGAGAGTCAAGCTCTGAGAGCCAAAGTGCGTATGAAGCGTCACTCGGCATTTTAAGATCTCCTCTCGGAGAAAGTCCGACAGAACCGACCTTCGGGCCGTCGGGAACGCACGAGCGCTTGAACTGCTGCGTGAAGAATCTTCTGAAGAACACCTTGAGCCATTTGAGTATGAACTCTCTGTCGTATATTCCCTCAAAGGCTTTAGCAGCAAGGTAAAGCAGCTTTTTCGGAGTGTATCCGTGTCTGAGGAAGTTGTATATAAAGAAATCGTGAAGCTCATACGGACCTACAAGATCCTCCGTGACCTGTGCTATCGTTCCGTCAGTGTTTGCGGGAAGAAGCTCGGGACTTACGGGTGTATCAAGAATATCCTTCAGAACGTCGTGAAGCTTTACGCTTCCCTGCTTTCTCACAAGCTCGGCATAGCATCCCACGAGCATACGGACAAGCGTCTTCGGAATGGCGGAATTCACTCCGTACATAGACATATGGTCTCCGTTATACGTTGCCCATCCGAGAGCAAGCTCTGAGAGATCTCCGGTTCCGATGACCATTCCGCCGGTAGCGTTTGATATATCCATTATAACCTGAGTGCGCTCTCTCGCCTGGCTGTTCTCGTATACAACGTCGTGAACGTCCTCGCTGTGTCCTATATCCTTAAAATGCATACGCACAGATCTTGCGATATTGACTGTTCTAAAGCTTATTCCGAGAGCCTCACAAAGCTTTTCGGCATTTCCCTTCGTTCTCTTTGTGGTTCCGAAGCACGGCATGGTAACTCCTATAATATCCGTTCTCGGCCTACCGAGAATATCCATGGCACGGCAAGCAACTATAAGAGCAAGCGTGGAATCAAGTCCTCCGGATATTCCTATAACGGCTGTCTTTGCATATGCAGCCGAAAGACGTCTTGCAAGTCCGTTTGCCTGAATGTTCAGTATCTTCTCGGCGCGCAATTCTCTTTCTCTTTCACATGAAGGCACGAAAGGAGATCTGTCTATCTCTCGTGTAAGCTTTGTTTCCGTAACCTCGTGTGAGAAGTAGCACACAGACGCAGCCTCGCGCGGATCAAATCCGGTATTTACCGCCCTGTCGTGAAGTATAGCGTCAACGTCTATCTCACTGATTATATATTTCTCTGACGAAAAAGGCTTTCTCTCCGAAATGATATCACCGCATTCGGCAATAATGTCATGCCCGGCAAATACGAGATCGGTAGTAGACTCTCCAACTCCCGCAGAAGCGGTGACCATAGCGCATATATTTTTCTTCGTCACAGCAGAAGACATCATTCGTCTGTATTCTTCCCTTCCCACCGTCTCGCTTGACGCAGAGGGATTGATAATTATGCAAGCACCGGAGAGGCAAAGCCCTTCTGTATCTGATGAATACGCATCCTCACCGATAGCTACCGAGAAACAAAAGCCGGGCATATTAAGCGACTCGAACACCTTGTCGGTGCTGACGTATCCTTCAGCATCGGTTTTTGAACCGACGTACATACCGTCGTTTGATGCGGAAGCAAAGTAACGTCCCTCGGAAAGCTCACCGTGTGAAAGCACACTTTTCTTCGGGATTATACCGAGAAGCTCGCCGCACTTACATACTGCGGCGCAATTAAAGATCCTTCCTTTTATTATATAAGGCAGACCTACTACGACTATAGCGTCGATATTTCTCGTTTCATTCAAAAAAAGCTCAAGAGCCTCTGATGCCTTATCGGTAAGAGTTCTCGAAAGGAAAAGATCTCCGCAGGTATATCCCGTAAGCGAAAGCTCGGGAAAAACTATCACAGACACACCCTTTTCATATATCTCGTGTGTCAAAGCTATTATTTCTTTTACGTTGTAGACGCAGTCGGCAACCTTAAGCGAAGGTGTGACCGAAGCGACCTTTACAAAGCCGTTATTCATATATATACCTCCAAAAAGTATATTAACATATATATTATAATCTATTTTCGATCAAAAATCAATACTTTTTCTCAAATTTGACCTCTATATCTCCGATAAAATCGGTAAATATAAAAATCTCCTCTGAAAGGAAATCATAAATATGAAAAACATTGAAAGAAACCTTACTATGCTGTGTGACTTTTACGAGCTCACTATGGCAAACGGATACCTCAAATGCGGCATCTGTGAGCAGTACACGTATTTTGACGTATTCTACCGTTCAAATCCCGACAACGCGGGATATGCAATAGTAGCCGGACTTGAACAGATAGTAAAGTACATCAACAATCTCAGATTTGATAAGGAAGACATCGACTATCTCCGTAAAAAGAATTTCTTTGACGAGGAGTTTCTCGCTTTTCTCGCAAGCTTCGAGTTCGACGGTGACATGTGGGCAGTTCCCGAAGGAACTGTAGTATTTCCCGGTGAGCCTCTCATAGTAGTAAAGGCAAAGGCTATTCAGGCTCAGTTCATCGAAACTTACATTCTTATGATGCTCAATCACCAGTCTCTCATCGCGACCAAAGCGTGCCGCATCTCGAGAGCGGCAGACGGACGTGCTGTCAGTGAGTTCGGCTCCAGAAGAGCGCAAGGAGCGGACGCCGCTATCCTCGGCGCGAGAGCGGCATATATAGGAGGCTGCTCATCCACCGCCTGCACGATAGCAGACCTCGTCTACGGCGTTCCGGCAACGGGAACCATGGCCCACTCCTGGGTAATGATGTTTGACGACGAATACACCGCATTCAAAACCTACTGTGAAATATATCCCAATAACGCAACCCTCCTTGTAGATACGTATAATATCCTTGAAAGCGGTGTTCCGAACGCTATACGTGCATTCAAAGAAGTGCTCCTCCCAAAGGGAATCACAAAATGCGGAATAAGACTCGACTCGGGTGACATCACATACCTTTCAAAGAAGGCGAGAAAAATGCTCGACGAGGCAGGACTTTATGACTGTAAAATAGTAGCATCCAACTCTCTTGATGAATATATTATAAGAGACATCATCCGCCAGGGCGCACAGATAGACCTGTTTGGCGTGGGTGAAAGACTTATAACCTCAAGATCAAATCCTGTTTTCGGCGGAGTATATAAGCTCGTCGCAGTCGAAGATAAGGAAGGCAACATTATCCCCAAGATCAAAATAAGTGAGAACGCCGCAAAGGTAACAACTCCTCATTTCAAGAAGATCTACCGTCTCCGTGACAAAGAGACAGGAAAAGCGGAAGCCGATCTCATCTGCCTGCACAGTGAGACCGTAGACGATACAAAGCCGATAGAAATATTCGATCCCGAATACACGTGGAAAAGAAAGACACTCGATAACTATACGGCAGAGGAGCTACTTGTAAAGGTCTTCGAAAAGGGTAAACAGGTATATACACTTCCCTCTCTTGACGAAATAAAGGCTCGCCGACAGAGAGAAATAGAAGGAATGTGGGAAGAGGTCCTCAGATTTGAAAATCCCCATAACTACTACGTTGACCTCTCGCAGGAGCTCTGGGACGTCAAGAACAACCTCCTCGTAACGATGAGACATAAGCACTCAAAGAAAAACAAGCAGTAAATATTAACCCGCAGCCGTCGGCTTCTCGGCGGCTGCGTGAAAAACAAAAAGCGAAATCATCTTCTCTAAGAAAAATATTTCGCTTTTTACGAAAAACTTTCAAAAAAGTACTTGACAAACGGAAAGGTCTGTGGTATAATATAAAAGCTGTCGGCAAAAGGGAGCATAGCTCAGCTGGGAGAGCATCTGCCTTACAAGCAGAGGGTCATAGGTTCGAGCCCTATTGTTCCCACCAGGCCCGGTAGTTCAGTTGGTTAGAACGCTAGCCTGTCACGCTAGAGGTCGTGGGTTCGAGTCCCATC
>SVRJ01000071.1 GCA_015064885.1 Oscillospiraceae bacterium | reverse complement strand
TCTGCGTGCACCCGGTCTAGCCGCGCTTATTGCATCTGCCGCCTGTACAATTATCGCAACTATAGTTTTGGGCTCTACATCGTTATGATGCGCTTCCACAGCATGGATCACGTCTTTGTTTTCCTTGTACTTCTTGAGCGTATTTACACCGAGCTCAACGTGGGTTCCTTCCATATCGTGAGGATATGCCTTACCGATATCGTGGAGGAGACCTGCTCTCTTGGCTATAACGCTGTCAACTCCGAGCTCGTCTGCTATCATTCCCGAAAGCAATGCGACCTCTATAGAGTGACGAAGAACGTTCTGACCGTAGCTTGTACGGTATTTGAGTCTTCCGAGCAGCTTTATCAGCTCGGGATGGAGTCCGTGAACTCCGGTTTCAAACGTAGCTCTTTCGCCCGCCTGTTTGATAGAAAGCTCGACTTCTTTTCTTGCCTTCTCTACCATTTCCTCGATCCTCGTCGGGTGGATCCTTCCGTCCGCAACAAGCTTTTCGAGTGTTATTCTCGCTATCTCTCTTCTTACCGGATCGAATCCCGATATGGTTATCGCCTCGGGCGTATCGTCTACAACGAGGTCTACTCCCGTAAGAGTTTCAAGCTTCTGTATGTTCCTACCCTCACGACCGATTATGCGTCCCTTCATTTCTTCATTCGGGAGCGCAACTGCCGTTACCGTCGCATCCGCAACATGGTCTGCGGCACATCTCTGGATCGCAAGTGAGATAATATTCTTTGCCTTCTCATCTGCTGTTTCACGGTATTCTTCTTCAAGGTCATTGATCCTCTGTGCAAGCTCGTGTCTGCACTCTGTCTCAACTCGCTTTATCAGCTCTTCCTGCGCCTGCTCTGCGGTAAGTCCCGCAATCTCCTCAAGCTTCTCCAGATGAGTCTTTATTATTTCCTCTATCTGCACGCGCTTTGCGTCGGCTTCCTTGATCTTCTTCTCGAGAGTTTCGTTTTTCTTTTCGTTCTGCTCGATCTTTCTCTCAAGGGTCTCTTCCTTCTGCGCGAGTCTGCGCTCGGTTCTTGAGATCTCGGAACGGCGTTCCTTCAGCTCTCTCTCACCGTCGCTCTTTTGCTTAAGGATCTCTTCCTTAGCTTCTATAAGGGCACTCTTTTTGAGCTGCTCAGCTTCTTTTGCTGCCTCTTCGATCACCGTCTTTGCCTGATTCTCCGCACTGCTAAGGTTCTTCTTTGCCTTGCTGTTGCGCAATGCAATACCTATCACAGCTCCGAGAAGGGCTCCTACGGCTACCGCAAAAAGGACAAGGAGGATGGTCTGTTGTAAAGTGAATGTCACTCAAAACACCTCCTGTTCATATATTTAATAGTATCGGTCGGCGGCGACCTATACACAAAATATATTATATCATTTTTAAGTTACTTTTGTCAATATACTGTATTTAAAGTTTGCAATTTTGTTACCTCATTTTAATATTTCAGACAGACGAAAAGATCCTCCCCGCCAAACGGCGGGGAGGATCGAATCAGAAGCTCTTGTTCTGCTCCTGCTTTGTGTCGTTCTTCTTCTGCTGATTCTGGTTCTGATTCTGATTCTGGTTCTGATTTTGGTTCTGGTTCTTGCTATTCTGCTGATTCTTATTGTTCTGATTCTGCATAAAAGCTCTCCCTATATTTTTAATATATTCGGAGCGGTTTTTCCGTCCTGTATATATTATTGCACACTGTCTGTGAAAATATACGGAAATTTTATTCGAGCATCAGATTATTTTCGGCTCTGTCCTTCAAAGCGGACATAGCGCGTCTTAAGAGGAATGCGAGCACCAGCGTTGCGGCAAGATCTATCGCCCAATACGCACCCGCAAAATTGACCAGCATATATTCCGGGCTTTTATACTTTTCAACAACGTCGGGGATCTTCATTGTAGTGAGAGTCATAACGTAGGGATATAGCGCACTGCAGATCGCCGACACCACAGCCATACACTTTACGGGAAGGACGTAGGACCTTCTGTATTCTTCCCGTTCAGCCTCCTTCATACGGAGCAGAGACTCATTCTCGCGACTCAGCTTACTCACCGCATATCCGTTGTTTATATAGTTTATTACCGCGCATATCGAGAAGACTACGGCACAGAAGGCTACCGCATCGATAACGCATGCGATCTGATACGCGCTGTAGAGGGAATACGCGTCGGGATCTCTTTCATAGACGTACATGGTGTATTTTCCGAAAAAGAAATATCTGAGCATATCCTTTATCAGAGAGGTGACCGCCCACACAAGGGTGGGTACGAGTACTGTCAGCTTTATTTTTTTATCCGCCTTAAAGAGGCTGTAGGAAAGAGCAAAGCCGAGAATAAGGAGCAAAGCCGCCAAGGTGTCCGGAAGGATATTCACGCTTATATTGCGGCCGTATACATCTCCCATGACCACGTATATATCTCCGCAGAGAAAGAGCACCGCCGAGGCGATCGTCGTAAAGACGCCTACGTTTCTGAGTATAAACTTCGCCTTATTGCTTTGCGCGGAGCTCTGATACGCTTGGTCAAGATAAGAGATGAATTCTCTGTCTCTCGCCACACGGGTAAAGTATGCCACCGAGCGGCAAAGCCATACTATTCCGCAGACGAGGGCTATTATCGCTCCGAACGTGCGGAAAAGTGCGGTAAACCTTGCCCAATCAAAGGCTGTCTCGTCAAAGCCGTGTGAGGATCCGGTGCTGAATTCGGGAAGCGCGAAGCAAAGAGCTCTTACTATAATAAAGATGAAGGTAGAGGAGGCTATCTTCTCGGTCCTGTTCTTTTTTGCCGATACGGTAAGGCCTCTGTGCTTTTTCTCCGCGTGTCCTATGACCGAAAGAGATCCGCTTCTTTCACCGACCTTTCCGAGGGCATCAAAGAGTGCCCTGAATGCCGATGCAGTAAATATGATATCAAGCACGGCAAATACAAGTGAGAACATCATAATAGAGCTTGCCGCTCCTCCCTCCTTCTGCCCGATAGCACCGAAGGAAAGGAAAAGTGCCGCATACTTGCCGACGTTTATAAGCAGAGCTATCCACGTCTGCTTTCTCGCATCGTCAAAGCGGTCGTTCACGTCACGCAGCTTAAAAAGAGGTATAAGCATAAGCACGTAGCCGATGAAGTCGGGAATAACGTCCATAAGCGCCATTTCGGGATTAAAGATAAAAAACGGTGCTATGCAAAACAGCAGAATATCCGCACTGCGTATTTTTCCGGTCTTCACGGTATATGTATCCTTAGCCAATATTTTTTGATCCATAAGAATTCCTCTGTTTTATTTTTTCTTTTTACCCTTGTGGGGGTGGTTGCTTTTTTTCGTGTTTTCTGTCCTTTGACGCATTTTTCTGTCGTATTTTGCCTGAAAATACGCCTTGGTCTCGTCCGCTGCCTTTTGTTCTCTTTCCGCGTTCTTCTCGACCAGCTTGTCGTACCACTTTATATTGGTCTTTTTTATCTCCATATCAACGTCGCTCTCATCGCATATTCGCATATATGCGGAAAAGATCATTATATGGTTGAGGACTATGCTGACAATATAGAGAAGAGTGGTTGCGGGAACGAGGTATTTTCCCGCTCCCGAAATATGCGGAGTGATAACCATAAGGGCGTAGCACACGGTATATATAAAAGCGTTTCTCGTTGCGGGAAAGACTATTTTGTCCGCTCCCGTATCCGAAGCGATCCCGCGTATCGAAAAGCAAAGCATCACGTGGAAAACGAGCTTCATTGCGTTGAGTATAGCGTACAGATAGTCACCGATAAACTCGCTGGGTGTAAAATACGGTGTGAAATATCCGATAAGCATTTCCAAAGAGAGAAAGAAATATATAAGTGCAGTCGGAATTGCGGGAAGGAGGGTGTACGCAAATTTTTTATCGTATTCGGAAAGCGACATAAGCGCAAGTATCATAAGGGCGTACCCGGTAAAGCCGGCTATCTCGGGGAATGCAAACGCCGCGACCGTAGACGCAAAATAGCCTATAAAGAGTAAACCGAAGCCCATCAGCTCTGACCGCCCTTCTTGAGTGCACAGCATTTCTTGTACTTCTTTCCGCTTCCGCAGGGACAGGGCTCGTTGGGCCCCGGCTCAGCCGAGCGTCTTATAGGTGCCTGAACAGGCTTTTTTGCGTTCTGAGAGGGTGCTGCTCTTCCCTCGCGTACCGCACCGACCTCACGGCGCTCGAATGCCTCCGGGCGCTTGAGAGATACTGTAAGTACCGCCTTTGCAGTCTCGCTCTTTATCGATGCGAGCATATCGTTGAACATCTCGTTACCGACTATTCTGTACTCTGTGACAGGGTCTCTCTGCGCATAAGCCTGAAGACCCGCGCTCTGCTTGAGTGAATCCATGGCGTCGATATGGTCGAGCCATCTCTCATCGACAAAGTGGAGGAGGATATTTCTTTCCACGTCGCCGAACAGCTCCTCGCCTATCTTTTCCCTCTGCGCGTCGTACTTGTCTGCGGCAAATCCGCAAAGCTCCTCTACAACGTCATCCGCCTTGAGCTTCTTTTGCTCATCTGCCGAATAGGTGAGGTCTCCGTCGCCTATAAGCCAGCCTCTGTATATTTCTCTGAGCGAGGAAAGATTCCAGTACTCGGGATCTCCCTGGCAGAAGAGAGCAACGTTATCCTCGATAGAGGACGCTATCATATTGCGGATAGCTCCCGAAAGGTCGGCGTCGCTGAGCACCTCTCCTCTCTGCTTATAGATGAGCTTTCTCTGCTCGTTGAGAACGTCGTCGTAGGTAAGGACGTTCTTACGGCTTCTGAAGTTCATAGACTCTATCTTCTTCTGTGCGTTCTCGATAAGATTTGAAAGCACCTTGAAGTTGCCCGATATATCTCCCTCGGCGCCCATTCTGACCGCCATATTCTTTACGTTTTCCATTCTGTTGTCACCGAAAAGACGCATAAGGTCGTCCTCGAGTGATATGAAGAAGGTGGATCTTCCGGGGTCTCCCTGACGTCCCGAGCGTCCGCGGAGCTGATTGTCAACTCGTCTGCTCTCGTGTCTTTCGCTGCCTATGATGTAAAGACCTCCGAGGTCTCTTACCTTCTGGGCGTTAGGTGCGATATCCGCCTTGTATTTTGCGTAAAGCTCGGAGAATTTCTGTCTCACCTCGAGTATCTGCGCGTCGCTCGTATGCGCGGTACCCGTACATTCGGATATAAGCTCCTCGGGAATACCCTCTTTTCTCATCTCGCATTTCGCAAGATATTCGGGGTTTCCTCCGAGCATGATGTCGGTTCCTCTTCCCGCCATATTGGTAGCGATGGTGACCGCTCCCTCTTCACCCGCTCTCGCTACTATCTCCGCCTCGCGCTCATGGTGCTTGGCGTTAAGAACGTTGTGCTTTATACCGTTTTTCTTCAGCATCTTGGAGAGTATTTCACTCTTTTCAACGGATACCGTACCGACGAGCACGGGCTGACCCATGCCGTTACATTCCTTGACGAGCTCTACTATTGCCTTGTACTTATCCTCGACGGTGAGATACACTCTGTCGTTGGTATCGTCTCTTATCATCGGCTTGTTGGTGGGTATTTCAACAACGTCAAGTCCGTATATCTCACGGAATTCCTCTTCCTCGGTAAGGGCGGTACCCGTCATACCCGAAAGCTTTGAATAAAGGCGGAAGAAGTTCTGGAGCGTGATCGTAGCGACTACTCTGCTTTCCTTGTTGACAGAAACTCTTTCCTTTGCCTCTATCGCCTGATGGAGGCCGTTGGAGTACTGTCTTCCCGGCATAAGTCTTCCG